>CAISJD010000097.1 GCA_903885605.1 uncultured Chthonomonas sp.
GAAGTCGAGCCGGGCCGCCACGTCCGGGAGGAACAGCTCCATGAACTCCTGAAAGAAGGTCTCCAGCAACTGCTTCCACAACTGGTCGTGTGACATGCGATGCTCCCCTATGGGATGGCCGATGTCAAAGTCTAGCCGATGCAGCATCGCCGATGTACGTCGGATGCGCGATCCGGCCCTCGGCGTCTCGAGCCAGGCAGGCATCTCCATGCTCGGCAGCGTATCTGGTACCGTTGCAGATGACACTTCAACGGGATACCGGGAGGGCGAACCATGGAGCGAGACATGTCACGTCGGGCGTTCGTGGCGGGTGCGGCGGGGGCCGTGGCGGCGGGGTCGCTGGGCGCGTCTGCCGCGCCGGCGGCGGCGGGCTTCCGTGGGCGCTGGGTGGCCGGCGAGGGCGAGGCCGAGCACCTCGAACTGCTGGATGTGGCCTTCCGGTCGCTCTGGCCCGACCCGGAGATCCCCTCGCTGAGCATGCTCTACTCGCCTGCATGGAACGGCTTCGTCGAGGGCCCGACCTGGGGCGCCTGGTGGGTGCAGAACAGCTACGGCACCACCCTCTGCGGCCTGCCGTTCTTCGGTGAGCCCTACACCACATGGATCGCCAACGCGCAACACCTCTGGTTCAGCCAGATGGGCGACGGTAAGCGCCAGAGCTACAACAACTGGGTGGCTCCGGACGGCTGCCTCTGCGACTGCGCCTCGCCGGGCTCCATCATCTACAAGCAGGGCGACGGCCGCACCGACATCCACGACTGGGGCATGGAGTTCACCGCAGCGGGCATCGTGCTGCAGTGCGAGTTGCTGCTGGTTCGACGAAACCCGGACGACGCCCGGCGGTACCTCCCCATGCTGCGGCGCTCGGCTTCCTTCATCGAGAGCCGCCGCGACCCGAAGAACGACCTCTACCTGGCCGGGGCCGCCGGCAACCTGCTGGCGCCCAGCTTCGCCGGTAGCCTCAACGCCGACGGCTCCTACGGCAAGGCCTACCTGGCGGGCCTCTCCGTCACCCAGATCGCCGCGCTGGAGCGGCTGGCCCGCGTTGAGGAGATGGCGGGCAACGCGCCGGAAGCCGCCCATTGGCGCAAGCTACGCGCCGCATCGCTGGCCGGCCTGCCCCGGCTCCAGACGCCTGAGGGAAGCCTGATCAAGTACATGGACCCCGACGGCACGCGCCACGGCGTCTACGGCGCGGCCAAGCACGGCTACTACGAGGCCGTCTGCAACCACGACGCCGTCGCGCTCGATGTTGTGGACGACGCCACGGCGCGACGGATCATGCGCCAGATGGCCTCCATCAGTGGGCTGCGGCCGCACGGCGTCATCATCACCAACCACCCGTCGCTGGACGATATGTACACGGCGCCGAACGGGCTTTGGGAGTTCGGCACCTGGGTCAACGGAGGCCACTGGACCACCTGTGAGGCCCGCATGATGATGGCCTACCACCGCACCGGCCGCTTCGAGGAGGCCCGCCGCGCCTGGCGGCACATCCTCGGCCTCATGCGCAAGTGGCGCGCCGACAACCCGCTGGTGAAGTTCGGCGCCGAGGTCTACCAGCCCAACCTGCCCATCAACGTGGTCTACGATACCTGGGGCGCCCCGGTGGGCCTCCTGCGCGGCCTGCTGAAGTACGACTACGACGCCCGGGGCCTCCGCCTGACGCCGCAGATGCCGCCGACGCTCACCCGGTACGAGCAGCAGGCTCCTGCCTACGTGGGCTCCTCGAAGGTCTACGTGGAGACCGCGGGCGTCGGTCCGCTCACCGGTGTGTGGCTCAACGGGCGCAAGGTCGCGATCGACGACGGAGGCGTCCACCTGCCCGCCGACAAGCTCCGCGCCGACAACCATGTGGCCCTGCAGCTGGGTCACGGCAGGGCGCCGCGCAAGACGTTCCGCATGGCGGCTCCCTTCTCTGTACCGGCTCCCGACGATGCGCTCTGGAGCCTGGGCGGCAGCTTCGGCCGCGTGGGCCGCTTCCACGCCGCGTTGCGGGCCGCGAAGCTGGGCAACCGATGGGAAGCACGCCAGGCGGTTCTCGTGGCGGAGCTGCTGTCCGCCCTCCGCACCCGCCGCGAGGCGCTCGCCGCCGGCAAGCTACTCGGCCTGCCCGAAGCCTCGGCCAAGGCGGCCGATGCAGCCTACACCGAAGCCGCCGCCCGCCTGCTGGAGGGACTGGGCAAGGCCGTGGACGCCTACGCCACCGAGGGCGACCAGGGCAAGGTGAAGGCCGCCTGGGACGCCGCGAAGTGAGGCTCTCCCCGGCGCACGCGCTCCTTGCCGCGGCCTGGACTGCCCTTGCGTCTCCGTGCGCACGCGCCGAGGAGATCGTCTGGAGCCTGGGCGGCCCGTCGCAGAGCGTCACCGCCCAGCGCTTCTCCTACCACTCCCAGTCGCACACCGGATTACGCGGCGCCACCGCCTGGGACCCCTGCTGGCTCTTCCGGTTGCCGAACGGTCCCATCGATGCCGATCGCTTCCGGTACCTGGAGCTGCGCCTCTACTCGTCCGCCCCGGCCGATCTGCTGGACATCTACTGCAAGGCCCCCGACGGCGAGTGGGGCCTCATGGGACGCCACGCCATCGTGCGCGGCTGGGCCACCTACCGGGTCGACCTGGCGACCCTCGCCGCCCACGAGTGCAGCGGCTCACCGGGCTCGCGCAAGTGGGGATCGACGCAGCGTAGCGTCGCGGCGTTCCGCATCGACCCCGGCAACGAGGCCGGCCGCTGGGTCGCCCTCTCGTCGATCCGCCTGACGGACCAGCCCCTGGCCGACGGCGTCACCTCCGAGCCGAGGGGCGAGTGGCGCCGCCGCACCCTCGACGTGGAGCCGAAAGCCACGGCCGGCCGGCCCATCCGCGTGAAGGCCGCCCTGGAGCCCGCGCCCGGCGCGCCGCCCTCGGTCACGGCCGGCGTGCGCCTGCTCCGTGGCGGGCAGGTGATCGCTGATCGCGATGCGCCTCTGGCCTCCCTCGGGGCCACCAGGCTCGATCAGATCTTTCCCACGTCCCGCTTCATGCCCTCCGGCGACATGACCGTCGAGGTCGACGCCTACGAGCTACAGGGCGCACCGGTCCGCGCCGAGGTGGCGCTGCGGAACCCGCGCGAGGGCGTCGCCAGGATGCCCGGAGCGGCCGTGCGCCGGGTGGGCGGCGAGCCGACGCTGGTGGTCGACGGCAAGCCCCTGGTCGGCATGGCCTACCTCACCGCCTCGGGCCGCCACCCGGAACTCCATGCCCAGTTCGCCCGGGCGGGCATCCACCTCTACATGGACTGGTTCGGCACGTCCGGCGAGGGCGCCCTGGGCCACGTCGCGCAGGACCGTTACGACTACGGCGAGTTTGACGCCTACTTCGCCGAGATGCTCGACGCCGACCCTCAGGCGCTCTTCATTCCGCACCTACACCTGACCCCGCCGCTCTGGTGGCAGAAGGCCAACCCCGTCGAGATGTGCCGCCACCTCGACGGCACTGCCGACCTGCAGTCGTTCGCCTCCGAGAAGTGGCGGCGCGAGATCGGCGACGACCTGCGCCGCCTCCTGGCCCACCTCCGCTCGGCGGGCTACGCCGACCGCATCCTGGGCTTCATCCTCTGCAGCGGCGTGACATCCGAGTGGCAGCAGTGGGGCGTCTGGGGCGACAAGCTGGCCGACGTGAGCGAACCCCAGCGCCGCGCCTTCGCCGCCTGGCGCCGCGCCCACGGCCGCACGGACGACGGCCTCCCCACCGCCGGAGAGCGGGCAGGCGGCGATGCCATGGTCCTCCGCGACCCACGGACCGAGCAGCGCGTCATCGACTACTACCGCTTCGCCTCCGAGACCATCGCCGACGCCATCGCCCACTTCGCCGGCATCGTCAAGGCCTCCACCGCCGGCCGCGCCGTGGTGGGCGCCTACTACGGCTACCTCACCCAGCACGGGCCGCACCAGCAGGACGCAGGCCACCTGGCGCTGGACCGACTGCTCGCCTCGCCGCACGTCGACTTCCTCATGAGCCCGCCCATGTACACCGGCCGCGAGGTGGGCGGAGCCAGCGCCTTCATGTCCGCCGACGCCTCCGTGCGGCTTCGCGGTAAGCTCTGGCTGAACGAGTCGGACATCCGCACGAGCCTCAGCGACCCCGGCGCAGGCTTCGGCCGAGCCGACACGCTGGACCAGAGCCGCGCGCTCCTGCTCCGCGAGTTCGGCGAGATGCTCGCCCGCCGGTCGGCCACCTCGTGGTTCGACATGGATGCCGGCTGGTTCGACCACCCGGCCATCCTGCGCGACATGGCCGCCATGCGCCGCCTGGCCGCCGACGCCCTCCGCACCCGCAAGCCCTTCCGCAGCGACATCGCCGTCTTCATCTGCGCCGACTCGGCCTACCGCATGAAGCCCTCCATGCTCTGGGTTCCCGCAGTCCTCACGCCCATCGCCGAGCTGCCCCGCGTGGGCGCCCCGGCCGATGTCTACCTGCTCAGCGACCTGAAGAGGCCCGACTTCCCGGCGTACAAGGTCTACGTCTTCCTCAACGCCGCGTACCTGGACGAAGCCACCCGCCGCGCCATCGAGCGCAAGGTGAAGCGGCCCGGCGCGGCGGCCCTCTGGTGCTTCGCGCCCGGCGCGCTGACCGACCAGGGCCTCTCCGCCGACGCCATGCGGACGCTCACCGGCATCCGCCTCGCCATGGAGCCCCGCGCCTCGGTGCAGCAGGTCGAAGCCGCCCCGTCGGCCCCGCGCATGCCGGAACTCGGGCTCATCGGCTGGGATCAGCCCTACGGACCCACCGTCTGGGCCGACGATCCCGCCGCCGAGGCCCTGGGCCTCGTTCGCGACTCCGGCCGCCCGGGCCTCGTGCGCAAGCGGATCAACGGATGGACGAGCGTGGCCTTCACCGGCGTGGGCCTCCCGCCGCCCCTCCTCCGCGAGATCGCCCGCCAGGCCGGCGCCCACATCTGGCTCGACACCAACGACGCCCTCGACACCGACGCCGAGTGGCTGTGCATCCACGCCCGCGGCACAGGCCCCAAGACCCTCCGCCTGCCCGCCCCCTGCCGCGTCACTAACGCGATGACCGGTGAGGTCCTGAGCCCCCGCGCCGACCGGCTCACGATCCAGATGAAGGCCGGTGAGACCATCCTCCTGCGCCGAACCGAACCGACCAGGCCCTGAAGCCAGGCCACGGGGTGATCGGAGGGTGTCTACTTCGCTCCGATGCCCTCCAGGAGCGGCCTGGCGTAGGCGGCGCTACGGCGGTGGGCTTCTACCGGGTCCAGCGTCTCCGGGGTGCCCTGCTCCACGGCCTGCTCCAGCACCACGTGCGGGTGGAGCTTGAGGGCGCGGAGGGCGGCAGCGAGGCGCGGATAGTCGAGGTCGCCCTCGCCGAAGTCCTCAGCCCAAACCCCACCGCGTGACTGCCGCAGGTGCAGCTCGGCCACGCGGGCGCCGTAGAGCTTCACGATATCGAACAGCGCCACCTGCGAGTTGCCGGCGCCCCGGTAGATCCAGTGCGCGTCCAGGCAGAGCTTCACCAGCGCCGCGTCGGTGCCTGCCATCATGTGGTGGAACTCGCGGGCCGAGGCGCGCATCTCCGGGTCGTGGTTGTGGTAGGCCAGCGTCATGCCCAGTTCCTTCAGCGCCTTGCCCAGGCGGTTCATGGCCGCCGACTGGGCGGTGAGCTGGGCGTCGTCCTTGTCCTGCACGCCGCCCCACTGGATGGGGTTGGGGTTCGTCACGATGATGCGCGTGCCGTACGCCTTCGCCCGCGCCGCGATCGCGGTGATGCGGACGATGCTCTTGTCGGCCTCCGCGGCGATGTGCAGCGTGGAGTTGACGTAGAGCGAGCGCATGCCGAGGCCGTGCTTCTTCAGGGCGGCGCCGATGCGGTCCGCATCCTCCGGCGTCTCGGCGATGGTCTCCAGGCCGTCGAGGCCCGAGGCCACGATGTCGGCCAGCCCCTTGTCCGGATCGGCATTGAAGTCGCGCCCCTCGCGGCCGTAGAAGACCGACCAGGAGTAGACGTTCGTGGCCAGGTGGAACCCTTCTGCGCCCATAGTCGGCTCCTTTGCGGCGGGTTGCGCCATCAGCGCCCAAGCGATCGGCGCCAGCGCCCAGATCGGCATAGTGATACTCCTTTCGGCTCAGCGATGCAGGATGGCGTCGGCCCAATCGGCGTGGTCGGCCGCCAATCCGTTGCCGCCGTCGCCCACGATGAGCTCCAGCTTCTTCGCGCCCTTCAGGCTCACATCCACCCGCTGGGCGGCGCTTTCCCGCGTCAGCACGCCCGGCGACTTCCAGACGGGCTTGCCGTCGACGCGCACCTCCATGGTGATGGTCGGCCCCGTGGCCTGGTCGGCGCCGGCCCACGCGGTGAACCGCCGCCACTTGCCGTCGAGGTTGTAGACGGTCCGGGCCGGGGCGTGCGTGCCGACGCCGCGCTGGAAGCTGCTCCCGCCGACCATCATGGGCTTCTCCCAGACGCTGCGGTTGCGCTCCAGCTTGCCGTAGCCCTGGGTGTTGGACGACGGTTCCACCGTGTCAAGATACACGCCGTCGATGCGCTCCACCGGCCCCTCGCCGCGCTCCTGCGGCAGGTCGCCCTCGCCCACGGAGCCGAAGAGGCGGAGCGAGCAGAGCCAACGCTCGGCGGGCTGCGGCAATCCGGGTCCGATGGCGAGCGGCCTGCCCGTGGCCGATACCGTCCGCGGCGCCGGCGCCCGTTGCACGAGCCAAGCGGAAACGCGAAGGCCCTCGCCGCCGGCCATCACGTCGGCGTCGATCCGCGGCGCGCGTCCCTGAACGGGCACGGTGAGCCAAACCCAGTGTTCGGGGTCGGGGAGCCCGGTGGCCTTCCAGCCCTGCGCGGAGCCGGAGATCGTCGGCGTGACGCTCTTGCCGTCGATTCGGATATCGGCGAATGGCTGTGCGACCGCCGCGGGCCCCTCAGCCAGGATGGCCAGCTCCCAGCCCCTGCCGCCGCCGGTCTCCAGGGCGCCGCTGAGCCGCACTCGGAGCGCCTTGTCGCCGTCGGCCAGCAGCCGTGTGGCGTCCGGCGCAAAGCGCGGTCCAACGCCCACGGCCTGGAAGCGAGAGGCGCGGACCGTCAGCCCCGGCTGGGCGGGCACCGTGTAGACCGGCCTGGACGCAGGTAGCCGGCCCTGCCGCTTGTCGAGTTCCAGTAGCAGCGTCTCGTAGGGCCGCAGAGCAATGCGGAGCGGGTTCGCAGAGCCGACGTCGGTCGCCACGAGCCGCGTCTCCGGGTAGATGCTTCGCACGGCGAGGCCCGCGGCGTCCGGCGGGGCGCCCAGGTCGCGCTGGAGGTCGATCGTCACCTCGGCCGCCTCGATCCACGGGTTGCGGAGGCAGACGAGCCCGCGCCCCTCGTGCCAGTGGCCGTAGCCGTAGGGCTGTCGCGGCATGGCGGCCTCGGCCCTGGCCTTCGCATCTACGGCGACGTCGCGCCACGCCTGCGGCAGGATGGGCCGCGTGTGGCCGAGGATAGCCTGGTTCCGCTTCGCCCAGGCCATGAGCGAACCCAGGAAACGCCATCGCTCGGGACCCATGAACTTCGGGTTCACGTAGAGCGAGATGAACCGGTTGCCGCGAAGGACGGTGGTCACCATGTCGTCCTCGGGCGGCTCATGGGTCTGGTGCAGGATGCCCAGCACCTCCTGCCCGGCGATGGGCATGAGGATGTCGCGCTGGCCCCGGAGGTTGTAGTAGTCGCGGCCCGTGGTGGCGCTCTGGCGGTAGGTGGGGCAGGGCACGCGCCCGGGCGGCGAGTCGTCGCCGAAGGCGCCGGTGACCGAGTCGCACCACGCGTACCACCAGGGGCTCGGGTCGGGGCCGAAGCAGGTGGGCTCCAGCCAGATCTCCGGCGAGGCCGCCCGCACGGCCTCCAGTGCGCGGATGAAGCCATCGGCGATGGGCTCTATCGACAGCTCACCCGGCTCGTGGCCGTGGTCGGTGGCTTCGCAGCGAGGCACGTAGCCGTCCAGCTTCACCTGTCGCAGGCCGTAGCGCGTGGTCATGTCCACCAGCGACCTCGTGAACGCCTGCCGGTAGCGCGGGCCGCCCAGGCAGGCCTTGGCATCGGCCTCGTAGCCGGCCTTCTTCGCCCAGGCCAGGTCCAGCGCCTGACCGTAGACGCCGCTGGGCGAGATCCAGAGGCCCGGATTGGAGCCCATAGCCGCGCAGGCATCGCGGATCGGGCCGAAGCCCTCCGGGAAGAGCGCGGGATCGATGGTCCAGAGCGTGTCGTTCTTCGCCCAGCCCATGTCGATGGTGAACGAGTCGGGCGCCACCTTGCCGACCTCGTAGAGGTTGTAGCGGAACTCCTCCAGGATCTTCAGGATGTCGAACTCGGTGTAGGGGACCGGCGAGGTCCACCAGCTGTTGTAGTTGAAGTGGAGTCCGGGCCGCTTGGGCCGCAGCGCCTCGCAGTAGGCCAGGAACTCCTCGCGGCTCCGCCCCGACCGCGTGGCGCCGATGACCGCCGTGCGCGAGACGAACCGCTCGCCGGCCGCCGGCCGCACCGCAGGCGCGTGGCTCAGGACGATGCTCTCGCCCTCCAGACGCGTGGTGGCCACCGGGAACTCGACGCCCGCGAAGAAAGAGCGGCAGAGGACGGGGTAGCTCATCCAACCCGTGCGGCCCTGCGGCGATTGGCCCGCAGCCTCCACGACCGCAATGGTGACCGACCGCAGCAGCCCGAGCGGCCGCGCCGGGGCGAGCCCCGCCCGCAGGCGGCAGAGCCCGGCGGCGGCGTCAAGCTCCAGCGCCAGGTCGATCTCGGCCTCGTCGGTGTGCCAGCGCCCGGCCCAGCCGCCCGATGTGCGCCGCCACTCGCCTGGACCTGCCGCCAACCCACCTACCGTGACCGATTCGAACGCGAAGACCGGAGACGTGGCCGGCATGCGGACCGCCTCGCCGGAGAAGCCGTTCCGGAGCACGAACACGCCGTCGGCCAAGTCGACAGCAAGCGGCGGCTCCTCCTCCGACCGGGCCGCAGACCGCGCCGCCGCACCCAGGGCAACCAGGCCGGCAGGTAGTCCCAGCAGAGACCGACGTGATACAGGCATCGACTCACCTCCCGTGCTCCTCGGGCACCCGGTGCGGCCATGAGTGCCCAAGTCTACCTGCCCTTCCGATCGACAGCATCAGCCATACTGGGTGGCATAGCCGTACACAACGCAGCATCGATCTGACTCAGGCAGAGCGGGAGGCACAGGGATGGCAGGCATCACGATTCCCATGGCGGTGGCGCCCATCGGTATCACCCACAGCCCGTGGACCACGAAGGGGCAGGCGCCGATCCAGGGCGCCATGCGGCACGATGCCCGTGGTTCAGTGGTGGTGAACACGGAGTTCGCCGCCGGTCTCCGTGATCTGGAGGGCTTCTCGCACCTCATACTCCTCTACTGGTTCGACCGGGCCGGCGAGGTGCGCATGGTCCGGGCCCCGTTCCTGGATGACGATGAGCACGGCCTTTTCGCGATGCGGCATCCCGCCCGTCCGAACCCGATCGGGATCACCGTGGTGCGATTGCTGGGCCTGGACGGCCCTATTCTGACCGTCGCCGGCATCGACGTCCTCGACGGCACGCCGCTACTGGACATCAAGCCGTATGTGCCGCAGTGGGACTCCGTGCCGAACGCCACAACCGGCTGGTTGCGGCCGGACGTCGGTTCTGTGAAACCTGAAGGGAGGGAGTAGGTAGCATGGGACAACTGGAGGTGTGGCAGGAGCGGTACGGTTCGGATCCCGATGCCTGGTTTTTCGGCAAGGAGCCCAGCGCCCTTGGGCGTCTGACCGAGCGCTTCTGGAGCGTCTGCCACGGTGAACAAACGGCGCGGGCGCTCGACCTGGGCTGCGGTGAGGGCCGCGACACCGTCTTCTTTGCGCGCCGCGGGCATGCCGTCACGGCGATGGACCTGTCACCTGCAGGCATTGAGAAGGCCGGACGACTGGCTGCCGAGGCCGGGGTCGTGCTCCAGGGTCTGCACTGCGGCAACATAGCCGATTTCCCGCTAACGGGCGAGCACAACCTCGTCTTCGCGGGGAACAGCCTGGGAGGGCTGGGAACGGCCTGCCTGAGGACGCTCCGACGCATCCAGAGGGCCACACCGCGCCGCGGGCTCAACGCCATCCGGGTCTCCACCCGTGAAGCGTGGGGGCTGGAGGACCTCCCCGATCACTACCGCTTCGACCGCAACGAACTGAAGCACGAGTACCGATCGTGGCGCCTGCTCTACCACGCCGAGGACCTGCTCTACGTCCCGCACATGGACCGCCTGACTTCGTTCGCCGACATCATCGCCCAGAAGCTATAGTCCGGCCGTCGGCCCCAACCTCGCGGGCGCCCTCACTCCCGCGGCATAACCCGGCCTTAACAAACGCATGTCACCATGGGGCATCACACAGGGGGCGCCGGTCCCCATCGGAGGTGACGCACCATGCCGGATCCGTACTCAATGTCGCGCCGGGTGTTCCTGACCCGCGCCGCAGGGCTCACACTCACCCTCGGCGGCGGGGCGCTTGTACCGAGCAAGGCGCTGACCGCAACCAACCCCTACGCCGGCGGCTGGTGGCTCGCGGGCGACCACCATATCCACACCAAGTACAGCCCCGACGGCCTCTATGAGATCGTCGAACAGGTGGCGGCGGCGCGGCGCTGCGGTCTCGACTGGTGCGTCATCACCGACCACGGTGGCCCGCGCCACGACAAGGTGGCGCTGAACCAGGCCTATCCTGACCTGCTGGCTGCCCGACGCGCCCATCCCGGCATCACCGTCTTCCAGGGCCTGGAGTGGAACATCCCTGCCGCCGAGCACGGCAGCGTTATCCTCCCGGTTGGCGCCGAGGAAGCCGAGCATGCCGCCCGCTTCGAGGCCATCTTTGATGAGAAGAACGAGACGCTGCGGGGCGCCAAGAACACTGAGGCCGTCGCGGTACAGGCGGTGCAGTACCTGGAGTCGATCACGCCGAAGCCCCTTTTCCTGGCCAACCACCCGGCCCGTCGTGGGCTCGACAGCCCCCACGAGATGCGCGCATGGTCGGATGCCGGGCCGAACGTGACCCGCGGGTTCGAGGGAGCGCCGGGCCATCAGGCCGCCGGACTCACCGGTCACCCACGGGGCGAATACGACAACAAGCCCTCCGCAAACTCGTTCACCGGGTATCCCGCTGAGGCCTATCGCACCTTCGGCGGTTACGATTGGTACGTGGCCAAGGTGGGCGGGCTCTGGGACAGCCTGCTGGGCGAGGGGCGGCCCTGGTACATCACCGCCAACTCCGACAGCCACAAGCACTGGGACGATCGGGCGTTGGTCGACGGCTCCACCTACCTGCCCAAGGGATACGTGACCAGGACGGGCAAGCTGGCCGACAAGCCGGCCGAGGTCGACTTTTTCCCCGGGGAGTACTCCAAGACCTGGGCCTTCGCCCGCCGGCGGAGCCCTTTGGCCGTCCTTGAGGCGCTGCGCGCCGGGAGCATGTTCACCGTGCTGGGCGGCCTGGTGGATCGGCTGGAGCTGTGGGCCTCGGCCCAGGGCGAGGCCGCAACCATGGGCGGCACGCTGGTCCTGGGTCGCGCCGGATCCCCGGTGGATGTCACCCTGCGGCTGCGCGTGCCGACGGGGCCCAACCTGGGTGGCGAGACGCCCCGGCTCGACCACATCGACCTCATCGCGGGTGATATCCTCGGGCCCGCGGCTGATCGCGACGCGCTGAGCAATCCGACGACGCGCGTCGTAGCGCAGCTTCGAGCGGCTGAGGGCAAGCGCGAAGGCCGGTACCTCACCTTCCGCCATCGCTTCCCGGCCGCAAGATCGAGCTTCTACCTCCGGGTACGGGGCACGAACACCCGCGTTGACGAACCGGGGCTGGACGTGGTGGGCGTCAATCCCTGGAGCGACCTGTGGTTCTACTCTAACCCCATCTTCGTACGCCTGCCTGCAAGTTAGCGCTTGAAGCGACGTTGACGAAAAGAACGGCCCGCCCGACAGCTCTCGGGCGGGCCAAGCTATGGAGGTCGTCGAGGTCAAGCACACAGAGAAGGGTCCAGACAAGGATCGGAGCATCACTGCAGTCGTTCATCTATACGATACCAGCGCTATGTTAGGCTGTGATTGAGTGAATGTTGAGTTTCTGTTATGGGGCCGGCCGCCGCTCTGCATCACTCAGGACTCGCGCCCGGCGGGCAGCACCACGCTGTGCTGCCCGCCGGGCGCGCCGATCATCGGCTGCGACGTTCGCTGTCGTCGAGGTGCGGCTTACTGGACAGGGGCTCCGGTTGCCGGATCGAAGACGACCAGGCCGTTGGAAGCGTAGGCCCGCTTGCCCCACAGGAAGGCCTGCGGGTTCAGGGTCTGCTCAAGCCGGAAGAACTTGGCGTGGCCGTCGCTGAAGACGTAGTTGGCGCCACCCGTGTGGCGGTCGGCGTTGATGTAGGCGATGTGGTGCTGCCCGCCGGCGTTGTTGTTGGCGACGGCGTAGTTGATGGCCGCCCAGGCCTGGGCTGCCGTCAGGGCGTACACGGGGCCAGCAACGCCGGCCTCGCCGTCGTAGACAGCGCCGTTGTTCGAGACTGCATTGGTGGGTCGGTGCGACTTGATGGCGGCTCCACCCGTGGGTGAGGAGTCGTTCAGAGCGCCGAGGACGTTGCTGATCTCTGCCACGGCGATCACCGACGCAGGCTCATCCACGGCGGCCAGCGATACCGAGTTCTGCGGCACGGCTGCGTACTTCTTGCGCGGCATCAGCAGCTCGTTGCAGATGTAGCTCATGCGGGAGGCCTGGATGTCGCTGACGCCGGCGGTCTGGGGGATCTGGCCGGCCGGGGCGTTGCCATCGGTGAAGTTGGTCGGCGCGAATCCGCGCAGCGTGTGGCTGGGGCAGACCCAGATGGTGCTGTTGCCCTTGAGCTGCTTGACGTAGGGGTTGACGAGGCCCGTCCACTGGACGTACCCGGCGCCGCTGGTCGCGCCGTTGATGTAGTAGTAGGCCATGGGGTACGTCTCGTCGTAATCCTGCGTGTACATCATCACGCCGAGGCCGATCTGCTTCTGGTTCGAGAGGCAGGAGGCCGACCGCGCCTTCTCCCGCGCCTGGGCGAACACAGGGAAGAGGATCGCCGCCAGGATGGCGATAATCGCTATCACCACCAAAAGCTCGATGAGCGTGAATCCGTGCCGTCTTACCATGCGCATTTCTCCTTGGGGCGCTGCCAACCAGTGCCCTGGACGGGCCGGTTCAGACGCCGACGTTCTCGCTAACAGGATATCGACGCCGTGTTAACGATAGGTTACGGGGATGTTAAGTTTGCGTGATGGCATGGCGGACGAGGCGGCAGGCCGGCGGTTTGTGCGGACGCCGGGAGGCGCGGCCTGGGCGCCTCCCTGTTCAAGTCGGGCGCTTACCTGGGTTCGAGCAGCACGTAGTCCAGGCCGAACATGTAGCCCTTTGCGGCTTTGGGGTTGCAGCCCACGATCTCTACCGTGAGCTTGTGGGCCCCGGCCGCCAGGTCCACCTCGCCGAGGACTTGCTCGCCCGAAGCGGCAACGCCCTCGTTGAAGAAGTCGATCTCGCCGCCCAGGGGCTTGCCGTCCATGCTGAAGCGCATGATGCCGTAGTCGATGGCCTTGGTGAAGTTGGCCTTCAACGTGTACTTGCCGGCCTTGGGCGCGGAGACCTCCACGGTCAGCTTGTCGCCGGGCTTGGCCTCGGTCCACCAAAGCTGCTTGTCGTTGCTGTAGTCCGGTCCGAAGCCGCCCATGTCCTGCGGCTCGGTCTTGCCGGCGGTGCGCTCGACGATGCGGATGGTCTCGCCCTCGGTCGCGCCCTTCACCTTCTTCGGCTCGGGCACGGTCAGGTCGAAGTAGCCCAGGCGCTGGTCCAGCGGCGCCGCCTGGTACGGGTCGGTCCCGCCGGGGGCCAGGTAGAAGTAGACCGTGGCCGCATGGTTTTGGGGGAGCTTATTCGGGAAGTACTTCTCAATGCTCCCAAAGAACGAGGTCTGGAACGGCACGTTGTCGGTGATCTGCCACCGGTTCACGGAGGCGTGTCCGCGGTTGTTGCCGCTGTTGAATGGCTGGTTGTGGTAGGCGTTATAGAACACCGCCGGATTGCACCAGGCGTAGCCGAAGTAGTCCTCGGAGCCAGTGCCGAAGGTGGAGGGGAACTTCTCGCCATCGACGTAGAAGAGCTCGTCGCCCTCGCCCCACCAGCCGCCGCGCGGGTTCCAGACGTGCAGTTGCACGCCGCACCAGCGGCCCTTGCCCTCGGCTTTGAGCATGGTCCACTCGATGCCGCGCTCGGCTTCGGTGGGCAGGTACGCGTCACGGTGCCACTTGGCGTGGAAGCGGAGATACTCGTTCGCGGGCTTCTCCAGCGGAGCGTGCGTGATGGAGGCGGTGATGGCGCGCGCGGCGGGGCCGTCGTTGACGATCTCGACCCTGGCGCCCTTGCCGAACGGCATGTACCAGAAGCTGTAGTAGCCCTCCTCAGTCATGCCCAGCGGCAACGACTTGTAGAGGTTGACGCCCGGTGCGGTGCCGAAGAAGTCGCCCAGCGGGGACCATACCGCAGGCTCCTTCTCGCCGTCGAAGGTGATCTTCAGGGCCAGTTCGCGGAGGGCCATGATCTGGTCCTTGCGGTCGGCCAGGTCTACCTTGATGCGGAGCGCGGTGATCGCGCGGGAGCCTCGGATGTCGGCCAGCCGCACGCTCTTGCCTGGCTGGGCCTTCACGCGGGACTTGAGCACGCGCTCGCCCTTGCGGACGCCGGCGGGGTCGGCGCCCAGGCCGTCGCGGAGCTGCAGGTCGGCCGCGTTCAGGGCCTCCATCTCTTCGGCGGTGAGGGTGCGCTTGAAAGTGGGCACCTTGGCGGTCTTGGGCAGGGCCTCGTAGGTGAACTGGTAGTAGGCGCCCCAGTCCGGGTCGGCCGTGATCTTGCACGACTTCTGGAACGGGATGGGCACGTAGCAGTTCTTGCCGCTGGCGGCATCATGCACCAGCGCCGGGGTGTTGAAGGGCAGGTGCTTGCCGTCGAACCACTGCTCGAAGGGCAGGTCGATGGCCGGCTCCGCGGCGCCGTCGAGGTAGACGCGGACGTGGCCCTTGGCGGGCATGGCGGACCAGCTGCGCCAGATGATGCCCGGTCCTTCGATCTCGGCCATGACGACCTTGCCGCCCTCGCGGCGGATGATGCCGCCGCCGTCGCCGTTGGCGTCCCAGGCGACGTACTTGCCGGATGCCTCATCGTACTTGCTGGCGCGGTCGTAGCTGGAGGCCTGGGCGCACTTGACGCCGGGCTGCGGCGGGAGCGCCAGGGCTTGCAGGTCGGTCAGCTTCCTGATCAGGTCGGTATAGGTGTAGGTCTGTGCGCCGGCCGTGGCGCAAGCAAGGGCGCAGGCCGGCACAAGGAGGAGCGCCAGGGCTCTTCCAACTCGCATTCGATCCTCCAGGGCGGGCGCACGGCCCGCGGTCGGTTGGTGTTCCGGTGATCTCAGACCCGCCTTCGGCCCAGTGTCCGGTCGAAGAAGGCGGTCATCTGGGTGTAGAGGTACAGGTGGCGGTCCTCGATGCCGTGGTGCTTGCCGGGGTAGATCATCAGCTCGCAGGGCTTTCCGGCGTCCTGCATGGCCGTTAGCATTCGGGCCGTGCTCTGCCAGTGTACATTGTCGTCCATCGTTCCGTGCATCAGGAGCAGATGCCCCTTCACGTCGGCGGCGAAGTGCACGGGCGCTCCGTCGCGGTAGCCGTCGGGGTTCTCGGCGGGTGTAGTCATATATCGTTCGGTATAGATGGTGTCATAGAGCCGGTAGTCGGTCACCGGCGCCACAGCCACCGCGGCCTTGAACGCATCGCCGCCCTTCGCCATGCACATGCAGGCCATGTAGCCGCCGTAGCTCCAGCCCCAGATGCCGATCCGCCCCGGGTCGATGCCCGGCTGCGCGGCCAGCCAGCGGGCGGCGCCGGCCTGGTCGGCGGTCTCCAACTGCCCCAGCTTCCGCGCCACGGACTTGCGGAAGGCGCGTCCGCGGAAGCCCGCGCCACGGTTGTCGACCAGCAGGATGACGTAGCCCTTCCGAGCCATCATCTGGTGCCAGAGGCCGCCCTTCCCGCTCCATTGGTCGGTGGTGACCTGCGAACCCGGGCCGCCGTAGACGTGCATGATGGCCGGATGCGGCCTGGCCGGGTCGAAGTTGCGCGGCTTCAGCATGCGCGCATGGAGGCTGACGCCCTCGTCGGTGACGATCTCGATCAGCTCCCACCGCTCGTCGGGCCGGTCCGGCGAGAGCGCGAAGGAGCGGAGTGCGGGCAGGGGATCGGCGACGAGGCACAGCCGTTCGCGGCCCGGCGCCCGCATCTCCCACTCGGTGGGGTGGTGCAGGTCGCTCCAGGTGTGGACCCAGGCGCCGCCCTTCGGCGCGCAGAGGGCGCCGTGGCGGCCCGTACCTCCGGCAAGCACCGTGTGCGGCCCGCCGTCCAGCGGGGCGCTGCAGACCGATCGGTAGCGTGGGTCCGGTATCGCCGCCACGAAGACCACGTCACCCACGTCAGGCCGGACAGCCGAGATCGACTCCACGTCGAACTCGCCGGAAGTGATCGCCACCGGCTCCCCGCCGTCGAGGCTGCACCGGTAGAGGTTCGTCCAGCCGCTCCGGTCCGACACCCAGAGGAAGTCGCGCGTCTCGCCTACGAACCGGACCGTTGTGCTGCTGTCGACC
The DNA here is from genome assembly GCA_903885605.1 of uncultured Chthonomonas sp. Lineage (GTDB taxonomy): Bacteria > Armatimonadota > Chthonomonadetes > Chthonomonadales > CAJBBX01 > CAJBBX01. The sequence continues at coordinate 16,711 of CAISJD010000097.1, forward strand.
CACGCCTCGTCGGTCTCCTCCAGCACCACGCGGGAGGCGCCCGTGGCCGGGTCGGCGGCCAGCACCACCAGGCGCGTCTGGAGGCGGGGCAGCCACTGCACCAGCAGGTCGCGGCCATCGGGCGACCACTGCACGCCGGAGATCATGGCGTCGCCCTCGCCGGCGGGGCTCGTATCGACCCAGGTGACGCGCCCATCGGCCAGGTCGATGACGCCCACGCGCGTCTCAGGGTTGGGGTCGCCGGCCTTGGGGTAGCGCGTCAGGCGCGGTTCGGAATGCGGCTCCTCATACCGGGGAAGCATATACTCGGGCACGGCGCTCTCGTCCTGGCGGCAGAAGGCGATCCTGGTGCCGTCGGGCGACCACCACCAGGCCTTGGCCAGCCCCAGCTCCTCCTCGTAGACCCAGCCGCAGCGGCCGTTGTATATCGCTCCGCCGCCGTCATGGGTCAGCCGCGTTTCCGAGCCGGTGGCGACATCGATGATCCAGAGGTCGTCGTCGCGCACGAGGCCCAGGCGCGAACCATCCGGCGAGAGCTCCGGGTGCCGCTGGTCGCCGGTGTGGCGCGTCAGGCGCTTCAGCGTCCTGGAGGCGACATCGAAGAGGAGCGCGTCGCCGCATCCCTTGAACCGCGCCGGGGCGCCGCCGGTCAGGAGCAGCGTGCGGCCGTCCCTCGACCACCGGATGGCGTGGATCGGCACGGGCTTCTCGTCGTCGGGCTCCTTGAGGAGCGCGGGGTCGAACAGGGGCGCCCGGTCGCCGGTGGCCGGGTCCAGCGCCCAGACGGTGGCGGCCTCGGTCCCGGGCAGCTTGTCCAGGTAGGTGAGCCTGGAACCGTCCGGCATCCAAACCGGCCCGCCCAGCGTCTTCTCCGCCGGCGCAGAGGCTCCGAAGATGGCTTCCAACGTGAGGCGACGACGCCCAGGGCGCGATGACAAGGCCGGACCTCCCATGGGACCGTCACGGCCCCGCGATGCGCCAAGATTCGCCGCAGGGACGCCCGAGTCCTGTAACACGACCTCATCCCGAGGTGCGCCGCTACCATCGGCCCAGGGGTCGATCTCCGCGCAGGAGCCTCCGGCGCCGCCGTCGAACTACGGCATTCGCGCGGGACGAACCGCGCCCATGGGAGATCGACACGTGAGCCTTCCGCCTGAGATGGTCTGCGCCCTGCTCGTCGTCGCCGCATCGCTGGCCGCGCTGCCGGCCGAGGCCGCCCCGCCCGTGATCAGGACCGTGCGCCCCGACGGCACGCCCAACCGGGCCGCCTGGATGGCCCAGGGCACGTTCGGGGTCATGACCCACTACCTCTTCCGCCCCAAAGGCGACACGCCCGAGGAGCGCACGGCGGACCTGAACCGGACTGTGGACGCCTTCGACGTGCCGGCCTACGTCAAGCAGATCAAGGAGACCGGCGCTGACTGGGTCATCTTCACCCTCGGCCAGACCACGGGAACCCTCTGCAGCCCCAACGCGATCCTCGACCCCAAGGCGCCGGGCATGACCCCGAAGCGTGACCTGGCCCTTGAGCTGGCCCGTGCGCTCCACCGGGCGGGGAAGCGGGTGATCCTCTACATCCCGTCGGAGCAGAACTCCGAGGAGGCGATCCAGAGGGCGCTTCGCTCCGACCTGCCGGGCTATCCCGACCGCTATTTCGAGTTCCTCAAGGCCTACTCCCTCAAGTTCGGCAAGCTCTGCGACGGCTGGTGGTTCGACTCCTGCGGCCCGCACGACGACGCCTACTGGAACGCATGGCTCACGGCCCTACGCGCCGGCAACCCGCAGACGGCCGTGGCCTTCAGCGGAGCCGAGTTCTGCTGCGGCGGCCCCGAAGGCCCGATCTGCAAGCTGGAGGACTACCACGCCGGCGAGATCCACCTGCTGGAGGAGGGGAAGATCCGGCGCGACTTCCTGCCGCCCGGCGGCGACATCGTGGTGGTCGACCAGAAGCTACGCAAGCGCGGCCAGGAGGCCCGCACCTACCTGCCCGACGGCCAGTTCATCGACGGCGTGCAGTGGCACTGCCTCCTGCCGCTGGACCTGACCTTCAACCCGGCGGTCCCCAACCAGTACTGCAACTACACCGACAAGGAGCTACTCGGCTTCGTGGGATCGGTGAAGTCCGTGGGCGGAGCCATCACCATCAACGTGCCCATCGAGATCGAAACCGGCCAGATCCCCACCGACAGCCACGCCCAGCTCGTGCGCCTGGGCAAGGAGCTGAGGAAGGCGGCGAAGTAGGCGGCATGGGAGATGCATCGGTGGTAGCCTGCCTTCTGTCAGTCGCGCTGTTCATGCCGGCGCCTGTGCTCTCGGCGCCGGCGCCTTCCGTCACGCTGTCGGGCATGGTGGGTGCGAAGCGGCTCTCGTTCCGGGTGACTCGGGTGGCGGGCGAGGCCTCGTTCGCGGCGGCGCCCCGGGCGGCGGCGTATGTGGCCGTCACCGAGGTCCACGCGGGCACTATGACGCCGACGCCGGTGCGCTACCTGGTCACAGGCGACGGCCTGACACCCTACGAACGCGCCTACACTGCGCGGGGCTTCGGGCCGGTGACCTATGCCCTGCCCGTCGCCGGCGGCCGTGCCGGTGCGGTTCGCATCCGGAACCTTGCCGGAGCCGCTGCCGCGCCCTGCATCCTGCGTGTGCGCGGCGTGACGCGGGCCGAGATCGACGCCGCCCGCGCCGCGGATCGGTTCGCCCTCTGCGGCACGGTCATCAACCCCCTGCTCGGGATGCCGGAGGAGGAGCAGGCCCAGCGCCTCGCCGCAAGCCTGCCGCCCATGCCGGGCCGCGCCGCCGGGCCGGGCTTCTCTTACGAGATCTACTACGCCGCGTGGGGACCCGAGGCCGTGCGGGCGCAACTGGTGAAGGCGCGGGACTGGTCGCGGCGGCACCGGATGAAGGCGCTCCTGGGGCTCGTCTCGTGGTGGAACGGCACGCCGCGCCGCGTCCCGGACGGCCTGGGCGGCGCCTTCGACGATCTGAAGTACCAGCAGGTCTGCTACACGCCCGGCGCCGAGCACGGGGAGAACCCCGAGCTTCGCGCGCTGCTCGGGGCGCGCTACAGCCGCCACTACCGGCTCTCGGTCCCCAACATCTGGAGCAACACGCCCTGGCTCACCATGAACAGCGCCACGCTGAACGCCTACCGCGCGCGGCGCATGGCCGAGGCCGTGCAGGCGCTGAAGGAGGTCTCCGCAGGGGATACCTCGTGGGTGGCGGGCCTCTTCCTGGAGAACGAGCCGCGCTACTGGGACACGCAGTCGACCCAGGGCACGCCGCAGTGGGCAGGGGAGCAGTGGGCCGACTTCAACCCCATGACGGTGGCCGACGCGGCGAAGGAGGGCGTGACGCTGGATCCGGCAGACGGCATGTCGCAGGCCGAGCTGGTCTGGCTGCAGGGCAACGTGGGGCGCTACTTCCAGCAGACCGCCGACGCCGCCAACCGTGCCCTGCGCGCGGCGGGAATGGCCGGCCGCGTGCCGGTCTACACGCACTCGCTCCAGCTATCGGTCCTCTTCCCTTGCCAGGCGCTGAACCAGTCGCCGGCGGACTGGGCCCGGGCATCCGGCGCCCGGACGGGCATTGAGGGCATCTGGAGCAACCTGTCGGACTTCGACCGCGTGCGCGAGTGGGGCCCCTGGTGCAACCTGAACCGCGAGGAGACCGACGGCCTGCCGCTGGAGACGCACCTCTGGGACCTGCGGGCGACCTACGCGGCGGGCGGCGAGTTCTACAACAGCTACAACTGGCATACGCTGAAGGGCGACGGCTACCCCGGCTACGCGCGCGCCTTCGCGGCGGCGCTGCCCACGGCGCAGGCGTCCCCGCTGGAGGCGGCGCGCGCGTCGGATGCCGAGCTGACGCTCAAGCCCCCGCAGGCGCTGCAGGCCTTCGGCGAGATTGAGGTGGCCGTCGAGCCATCGGGCGCCGTGGCAGCCGTGGCGCTGGAGATGGTGTCGAACGCCGGAACCACCTTCTCGGCGCGGCGCAATGCCGCGAAGCCAGGGGCCACGCGCTTCACGTTCCCCGTGCCGGCGGAGGTCCACTGGTCCGCCACGGCGAGGCTACTCCTCCACGCCTACGACGCCACGGGGCGTGAGCTACCCAATGCAGCCCGCTTCGCCCACGGCGCCGAGAAGGCCATCCGGCTACACCTGGACCTCGGCGAGTGCCGGGCGCTGAGCCTTGTCACGATCAGGCGTACGCGCCGCTCTAGACGAGCTGAAGCGGGCGCTACCGCACCTGGCGTTTGAGGGTGTGTTGTGAGGCGACGCCGTTGACGCCGTTGACGTGGCTGTCGACAACGACGTCAACGCGGTCAGCGCCGTCCGCGGTGGGCGCACGCGCCGCTCTGGACGAGCTGAAGCGGGCGCGGCCGCACCTGGCGTTTGAGGGTGGGTTGTGAGGCGACGCCGTTGACGCCGTTGACGTGGCTGTCGACAACGGCGTCAACGCGGTCAGCGCCGTCCGCGGTGGGCGCACGCGCCGCTCTGGACGAACTGAAGCGGGCGCTGCTGCGCCTGGCGTTTGAGGGTGGGTTGTGAGGCGACGCCGTTGACGCCGTTGACGTGGCTGTCGACAACGGCGTCAACGACGTCAACAAGGTCCAAGGAGGGGTGGTCATGCCTGAGCTCTTCGACAAGAGCGGCGGCTTCCGCAAGCTGCATGCGTTCACGCTGGCGACGATCATCCAGCTCGAGACGCTTCGCTTCTGCCGGCGCTTCCTCACTCGCGACCCGCGCGAGGCGGCCACCAGCTTCTATGACCCGCAGGGCCGCCAGTACGACCAGATGACCCAGGCGGCGCGGAGCGGGCGCCAGAACATCATCGAGGGCTCGGAGAGGGCCGCGACCTCGAAAGACACCGAGATGCGCCTCACCGACGTGGCTCGCGCCAGCCTTGGGGAGTTGCGCGGCGACTACGAGATGGTGATCCTCGCCAAGGGCCTCCTCCCGTGGTCGGCCTTCTCGGCCGAGGCGCGGGCCGTGAACGCGGTCTCCCTGGACGATGCCGGGTTCACCGAGGACGCGGTCCATGAGTCGGCAAGGCATGTGCTGGCGCAACGCGCGAAGTACGCCCCGTGGCTCGACAGCGACGACGAACTGGTCGTGGCCAACACCATGCTGATCATCATCGGCCGGGCGATGACCATGCTCAAGCGGCTGATCGCCGCGCAGGGCGAGGCCTTCGAGCAGGGCGGCGGCTTCAGCGAGCGGCTCACGGCCGTGCGCCTGGAGGCGCGCGAGGCGGCCCGCGCCGTCGGCCCCGAGTGCCCGCTCTGCGGCCAACCCATGCGCCGCCGGCAGTCGGCCAAGGGGGAGTTCTGGGGCTGCGGCGCCTACCCGGCGTGCAAGGGCATCCGACCCATGGCCCCATCGGCAGCGCCGTCAACAGCGTCGACCACCTCGGGCCCCTCTCGCCCATGAACGAGGCCGAGACCCGCGCCGCCCGAAAGACGGGGTTGACGCCATTGACATGGCTGTCGACAACGGCGTCAACGCGGTCAGGGCCGCCGCCCGCGCCACACCCAAAACGCTCCTTCGCGATGCCTGACGCGAACCGGGCGAGATTCCAGCCGTCTACATAACTCAGAGGGCGCTCCGTCGACCGTGCGCCGCCCCGCCAGGAGGCTCACCGGGTTGATCGACGCCCTTCAGACCGGTCTCGACCGTGCCCGGAGCCGACAGAAGCTCGTGCGCGCCTGCGCGTGGGCGCTTGGGGTTGCCGCCGCCTGGTGCCTCCTGCTTGTCGTCGCCTTCCGTCTTGACCTTCTGCTTGCCTTCACCACCGCCGCACGGTCGGGCTGGCTCGCGGGCCTGGGAGCGGCCGCGGGCGCGATCCTCCTTGCGCCGCTCGTGGCCTGGCGCCTCTGCCGCCCCACCGACGAGCAACTGGCGCTGCTGGCCGAGCGGGCGCATCCCGCCTTCGGGGAGAGGCTCCTCACCTCCGTGGAGTTGGCCGCCGAGGGTCCTTCGCCGATCTCCGCCCCCACGGTCCGGCTGGCACTGGCCCACCAGGCTGCCGACGCCGCGGCGGGCTTCGACTTCGGCGCGTCTATCGCCAACCGCCCGGCCGTCCGCTGGGCCTGGGCTTGCGCGGCGGCCATCCTCTTGCTGGTCTTGCACGCCCTGCTCATGCCCGGCGCGTTCGGCGTCTTCCTCCAGAGGTTGCTCCACCCGGGCGCCGATATCCCCATCTTCGCGCAGACGCAGGTCTGGGCGCTGCCCGGCGACACCGTGATCCCGCGCGGGTCGGACCTGCAGATCGGCGTCCTGACGGCCGGCGTGGAGCCGGAGACGGCCACCGTGAAGTACCGGTTCGAGGGCGGCGAGTGGCAGTCGGTCCGGCTGGCCTCTCCCGCGGCGGTCCGCGAGCCTGTGTCCCAGGCATCGGCCGCCGCCGGTCCCACGCCCGTGGCCACCCGGCGCTTCGGCTTCAGCCTGCCGCAGGTTCGGCAGAGCGTCACCTACCTTGCGACGGCCAACGACGGCCGCTCCAACCCCCACACCGTGCGCGTGGAGGAGCGGCCCATGGTGCTGCAGGTGAAGATGCACTTCACCTACCCGGCCTACCAGCGCCGCGCGCCGGAGACCCTGCAGGCCGCCGCCGCCAACGTGGCCGCGCCGCTGGGAACCCGCGTGGAGATCGAGGCCACGGCCAACAAGCCCATCGCTTCGGCGCGGGCCGTGGCCGAGGGACGGCCGGACTGGACCTGGCAGGCGCAGGGCGCGACGCTGACCACAGACCTGCGCGTCTCCGGCGACCTGGCCTATGACCTGCAGCTGCGCGACCGCAACGGCTTCGACGCCCGCCCGGCGCCGCGCTACTCCGTCAACGCCCTGCGCGACCAGCCGCCTACCGTGCAGATGCTGAAGCCCGGTGTCGACCTGGAGCGCGCTCCCGGCGGCTTCATCGATGTCCGCGCCACGTCGGCCGACGACTACGCCGTGGAGCGCATGGGCATCGCCTACCGCGTGGCGGGACGGCGCGGGGGCATCGCCCTCCCCTCGGCCCCGGGGCCGGCCGGCGCCCGGCTGGGAGCCGCGCGGGTGAACCTGGGTCCGCTGCGCCTGAAGGCCGGCGACCTGCTCGCCTACGAGGCCACCGCCACCGACGGCGACACCGTCTCCGGCCCGCACACGGGCAAGTCGGCCACCTTCAACGTGCGGATCGTGGCCGCCGCCGAGATGCGTTCGAGGCTGGATGCCGAGATTCTGCAGCAGCTGGACGACCTGAAGCGTCTGACCCAGGCGCAGCGCGCCGTCCGTGCCGCCCTGGAGCGCGCCCGCCGCGACGCCAGGCCCCGGGCCGCCGCCCAGGCCGCCGCGAACCAGCGGAGCATCGCCGCGCAGGCCGCCTCCGTGGCAGCCCGCATGGCCGACACGCGCCAGAAGCTGGAGGAGAACGGCCTGGCGCATCCCGCCGAGCTGTCCGCCCGCGCCGAGGCCGCCCAGGCGCTGACGCGGCTGGCCGCGGCGCCCATGCGGCAGGCGGCAGACGCCATGCAGCAGGCCGCACGCAACCCCGACGGCAAGCCCATGGACGCCGCCCAGCAGCAGGAGCAGTCGGTGCGGCAGGAGCTGGAGCGGATCGCCGGCCTCCAGGCTCCGCCGGCCACCGCCTCGGAGCTGGCCCGCGAAGCCCGCCGCCTGGCCGACGAGCAGCAGCGCCTGGCCGAGGAGTCGAACCGCCTGGCCGAGCAGAAGGCCGCCGGAGCCACCCCCGCCGTGCAGGCCGCCCAGCGCGACCTGGCGCAGCAGCAGGGCGAGCTTCGCGCCGAGACCCAGGCCCTGCGGCAGCGGCTGAACGCCCCGTCCGCGGCCGCCACGCCCGCCGCCGATGCCGCCCGCCAGGCGGCCCGGGAGATGGACGAGCGCGCGGTGTCCCGGTCGCAGCAGCGCGCCCAGTCTCAGATGCAGTCCGGAAGCCCGCAACAGGCCGCCGAAGAGCAGAACCGCGCCGCCGAGGGCCTCCGCGCCGCCGCCGATGCGCTGGAGACCGGCGTGCCGCAGGACCGGAACGCCCGTGCGCTCGCCGCCGCCGCGGCCAGGATGGAGTCGCTGGGCGACAAGCTGACCGACCTGGCCAACCAGCAGCGCACCGCGCAGAACAAAGTGCAGAATGCGGCCACGCCCGAGGAGGCCCGCAAGGCCGGCGCGCAGGAGCGCGACATCCGCGCCGCCGTGGAGAACGTCAACGCCCAGATGGCCGCCGCTCCCGCCGCTCAGGAGGCCGCCTCCAAGGCCGAGCAGAACCTTACGGCCGCGGCCCAGTCGCTGGCGAAGGGCGAGGCGCGCCCCGCCGTGACGCCCGCCAAGGAGGCCACCCGCAACCTGCTCCAGGCCGCCCAGGAGGCCCACGAGGCCGCGCGGCTCATGCGGAGCGAGGGCGAGATCCGCGCCGCCCAGGCCGCCGTGGAGCAGCTCGCCCGCGACCAGGCCTCCGTGCGGGAGCAGACCCGCCAGGCCGAGGCGCAGAAGGCCGGCTCGCCGGAGAAGGACGTGCGCGAACGGGCGCAGGCGCTCCGGCAGAAGGAGGCCGACCTGCAGAACCGCGCGTGGCGCATGGAGGGCCAGATGCCCTCGCAGATGGCCAAGACCGTGCTGGCCCAGGCCAACCAGCGGATCGACGAGGCCCGGCAGGGGCTTGAGCGCCAGGAGACCGGCGCTGACACGCAACGCCAGCAGCAGCATGCCGAGCAGACGCTGGGCCGGCTGGCACGGTCGCTCGAGCGCGCCGCGCAGGCCTCCCTCTTCCAGCAGCAGACCGGCCAGAGCCAGACCCCCGAGGCGCAGCTCGCCGCGCAGCTGGGCGACATGGAAGCGGCCCGGGAGATGGAGGCGCAGATCCGGCAGGAGACCCAGGGCATCCAGAGCCGCCGCGAGGCCCAGCCCAACCAGGAGATGACCCCGAAGCTCCGCCGCGAGACCGAGATGGCCGCCCAGTCGCAGGCGCAGAACCAGTGGCAGACCTACAGCATCGGCGACCGCCTGCGCGACATGCCCGACTACACCCAGCCCCTGCGCCAGGCCAGCCGCCAGATGGAAGAGGTCCGCGCCCAGCTCGAGAAGCGCGAGACCGGCCAGCCCACCCAGGCCAACGAGGAGAAGATCGTCTCGCAACTGGACCAGCTCGTGGCCCGTGCGCGGCAGGAGATGGAGCAGCAGCGGTCGAAGATGATGCGCAGCGGCAAGCCCCAGAACAACGCGCGCAAGGCCGATACGCCCTCGCCCAAGTCCAACGCTCCCCTGGTGCAGGCCGACCAGGCCGCGCTGGGCGCCTTCCGGCCCGGCGGGCGCGGCTTCGGTCCGCTCTCGCCCAAGGCGCAGCAGCTCATGCGGCAGGGGCGGCAGGAGCGCGTGCCCGCCGAATACCGTGAGCTGGTCAACCAGTACTACAAAGCGCTATCGGAAAGAGGCCGGTAAGACCCCATGCGTCACCCTTCCACACGCTTGACCCGTGTTGCCGCCTGCATCGGCGCCCTTCTGGCCCTTCAGCCCTCGCTCGTACAGGCCCAGCGCCGCGACCCCTTCGACGTAGAGGCCCGCGAGTACCTCGGCACGCCGCGCTCAGAGGCGGCCGTGCAGCGCGGCCTCGACTTCCTGGCATCCCGGGTGCAGGGCGACGGCCACTGGCTCAGCGGCAACTACGACCGCGACGCCGCGGTGACGGGCCTTTGCGTCCTCTCCTTCATGTCGGCGGGGCACCAGCCGGGGCGCGGGAAGTACGGCGCCTTCCTGAGCAAGTCCGTGGACTGGCTGGCCGAGAGCGTGCAACGGAGCGGCCTTGTCTTCCGCGGCGGCAATACTGGGCAACCCATGTATGGCCACGGCTTCGCCACGCTGGCCCTGGCCGAGCTGTACGGCATGACGCATCGGTCCGACCTGCGCACCAAGGTGGAGGAGGCCGTGCGGCTCATCTGCCAGGCGCAGAACAGGGAGGGCGGCTGGCGCTACCAGCCCCAGCAGGCCGACGCCGACCTCTCCGTGACCGCCGTGCAGGTGGTGGCGCTGCGTGCCGCGGCCAACTCCGGCATCAAGGTTCCGGCCGACACCGTGAAGCGCGCCGTGGGCTACATCCGCAAGTGCCAATCCAAGCGCGACGGCGGCTTCAGCTACCAGGCCGGGCAGGATAGCTCGGGGCCGGCCCGCACCGGCGCCGCCATCCTCTGCCTCTGCCTCTGCGGCGAGAAGGACAGCGACGAGGTGCGCGCGGGCATCAAGTGGCTTCAGACGCACTCCTTCGCCAAGAACGAGTGGACCTACCGCGAGTACTACTCCTACTGTATGTACTACTGCACGCAGGCCTTCTACCAGATCGGCGGCGAGTCCTGGAAGAACTGGTTCGAGCCCACCCGCGACCGGCTCGTGGGTGAGCAGCAGAAGAGCGGATCGTGGAAGGATGGACCCGGCGAGGAGTACGCCACGGCCATGACCGTGCTGGTGCTGCAGGTGCCGGCCGGCCTGTTGCCGATCTACCAGAAATAGCGACGGACGCCAGGGGGATGAGAGACGCATGAGCGAAAAGACGAGCCCGGCCGGCCTGCCCGCCGATGACCTGGAGGCCCTGAAGGGCCTGCGCACCTCCTACGACACCATCCGCGATGAGATCGCCCGGGTGATCGTGGGGCAGGAGCAGGTGGTGGAGCAGCTCCTCATCGCGGCGCTCTCCCGGGGGCACTGCATCCTGGTCGGCGTACCGGGCCTGGCCAAGACGCTGCTGGTCAGCACCGTGGCGCAGTCCCTGGCCCTCAGCTTCAAGCGCATCCAGTTCACCCCGGACCTCATGCCCGCCGACATCACCGGCACGGAGATCATCCAGGAGGACCCGGTCACCCACGAGCGCGCGTTCCGCTTCGTCTCCGGGCCGGTCTTCGCCAACATCGTGCTGGCCGACGAGATCAACCGGACCCCGCCCAAGACCCAGGCGGCCCTGCTGGAGGCCATGCAGGAGCGCCACGTCACCTCCGGCGGGCGGACCCACGGACTGCCCAACCCCTTCTTCGTGCTGGCCACGCAGAACCCCATCGAGCAGGAGGGCACCTACCCGCTGCCCGAGGCCCAGCTCGACCGCTTCATGTTCATGGTCCGCGTTGACTACCCCACCGCCGACGAGGAGATGGCCATCATGCGGGCCACCACCGGCTCAGCGCAGACGACGCCCCGGGTCACGCTCCACGCCGAGGACATCCTGCGGTTGCAGGAGACCGTGCGCCGCGTGCCCGTGGGCGACCACGTCTATCGCTACGCGCTGGCCCTGAGCCGCGCCACCCGGCCCGGCACGGACGATGCGCCGGACTTCGTCAAGAGCTTCGTCAACTGGGGCGCCGGTCCCCGGGCTTCGCAGTACCTGATCCTGGGAGCCAAGACCCGCGCCGCGCTCCACGGCCGCCTCTGCGCCACCACGGATGACGTGGCCGCCATCGCCGGGCCCGTGCTGCGCCACCGCATCCTGGTGAACTTCAACGCCGAGGCCGAGGGGGTCTCGTCCGATACGATCGTCGAGCGGCTGCTGAAAGCCACCCCGAAGCCCACCGAGGGGCGCGCGTGACCCTGACCCGACGGCCGGAGGCTAGCGGTTGAGCGCCGAACAGGGCGTTGCCGCGTCCTCGCGCCTGGCCACGCCGGAACTGCTCGCCCGCATCGCCGGGCTGGAGTTGCGGGCGCGCGCCGTGGTGGAGGGCGTCATCTCCGGAATGCACCGGAGCCCGCACCGGGGATACAGCGTGGAGTTCGCCCAGCACCGCGACTACACGCCCGGCGACGAGATCCGGCATATCGACTGGCGCGTCTACGGCCGCTCGGACCGCTACTACGTGAAGCAGTTCGAGGAGGAGACCAACCTCCGCGCCTACCTGGCGCTGGACGCCAGCAACAGCATGCGCTACCGCTCCGGCGCCATGAGCAAGCTGGAGTACGCCTCCACCATCGCCGCCGCCCTGGCCGGCCTGCTCATGCGCCAGCGCGACTCCGTGGGGTTGGCGCTCTGCACCGACAGCGTCGCGAGCTTCCTTCCGCCCTCGGCCACCGCGCCGCACATGCGGGAGATCCTGCGGCGGCTGGAGCAGGTCGAGACGGCCCCGCGCACCGACACCGGCAAGACCTTCCACGACCTGGCCGAGCGGATCCGCCGCCGCGGGCTGGTCATCATCCTCAGCGACCTGCTGGATGACGCCGAGGCCATCGTGCGCGGCCTGCAGCACTTCCGCCACAACAAGCACGACGTCATCGTCTTCCACATCATCGATCGGTACGAACTCACCTTCCCCTTCCGCGAGACGGTCGTCTTCGAGGGGATGGAGGAGGAGGGGATGCTGCCCGCCGATCCGAACGGCCTCCGCACCGACTACCTGAAGCTCATGGAGGAGCATATCACGGCCCTGCGGCGCGGCTGCCGCGAGATGGCCATCGACTACGTGCAGATGCCCACCGACGCGCCGCTGGACGCCGCTCTGGCGCACTACCTGGCAGACCGGTCGCGGACCGCGTGATGCGACCATGAACGGCCTCAGCTTCGCCAACCCGGCCTTCCTGGGCGCCCTGGCGCTCGGCGCCCTGCCGATCCTCATCCACCTGGTCCGCAAGCGGCGCATCCGCGTGGTGCCCTGGGCCGCCTACGAGTTCCTGCTCCGGTCGCGCAAGCGCAACCGCAAGCGCATCCGGCTCGAGCAGCTGCTCCTGCTGGCCCTGCGCATCCTCATCCTCTGCCTCATGGCGCTGGCCTTCGCGCGGCCGCTGATCCGCAACCTCAACTCGCCCATGATGCCCCGCGACGCCCGGGTCCACGCCATCATCGTGCTCGATAACTCCATGAGCATGGGGAGCCGGCGCCAGGGCGCCTCGGACTTCGACCGCGCCCGCAAGTCGGCAGAGGCGATCCTGGGCCGGGTGCTGCGGCAGGGCGATGCGGCCTCCATCGTGCTGGCCTCCGCGCGGCCCACGGCCCTACTGCGCGACCCCTGCTTCGACCTGCAGATGGCTCGGCAGCGGCTGGGCACGGCCCGCCTCAGCGACCTGGGCACCGATTTCGCCGCCACCGCCGACTTCTGCGCCTCCCTGCCCAGCCGCGAGGGCCTGCGCCTGGAGACCTACTGGATCACGGACAGCCAGCAGTCGGGCTTCGCGGGCCTGCCGCCGGAGCGCGCCGAGCGGGTCTGGCGACGCCTGACCGACCGCGGCCCGCTCTTCTGGGTGAGCACGGCGGCGGGCGAGCGCGAGAACCTGAGCCTCGACGCGCCCCGCTTCAGCCGCGAGATGGTGACGCCCGGATCGCCCGTGGGCATCGAGGCGCTGGTCCGCAACCGCACCCGGCAGGCCCGCAACGGCCTCTCCGTGGCGCTCCGCATCGACGGCAAGCCTGTCGCCTCCACGCTGGTGGACGTGCCCGCCCAGGGCTCGGCTTCCGCGCGGTTCGTCTTCCCCTTCGACCGGAGCGGCGTCCACACAGGCTCCGTGGAGCTGGGCGAGTACGACGGCCTCGAGCGCGACAACCGCGCCTGGCTGGCCGTGCGGGTGCGCGACGCCCTGCGCGTCCTGGTGGTGAACCCGACCCCCTCCAGCGACCCCGCCCGCGACGAGGCCTTCTACCTGCTCACCGCGCTGGCCCCCGCCGGAGCCTCGGAGGGCGCCCGCGCGGCGGTGCAGCCGACCCTCCACACCGGCGCGACCCTGGCCGACCGCGACCTCCGCACCTTCGACGCCGTGGCCCTCACGGGTGTGCAGAGCGTGGCCCCGGCCGACGCCTCGGCCCTGCGTGACTTCGTGCGGAACGGCGGCGGACTGCTGGTGGTCCCCGGCGCAACGGGAGACGCCGCGCGGCTGAACGCCGGGCTGGGCGGCGCGGGCCTGCTGCCCGCCACCTTCGGCCGCCGCCACGCGGCAGCCCTGGACGACGCACCGGCCATGAACCCAGCCTCGGTGACCCACCCGGCGCTGCGGGCCTTCCGCGGCACCGACGAGGTGGACCTGGGCAGCGCCCGGTACACCGTGAGCTACGACCTGACGCCGCGCCCCAACGATCCCGACGTGACCGTGGCCTGCCGCCTCACCGACGGCCGCGCCGCCGTGGTGGAGGGCCGCGTGGGCCAGGGCAAGGTGATCCAGATGGCCGGTCCGCTCAGCGCCGCCGGCGGCAACCTGCCCTACAAACCCGCCTACGTGCCCTTCGTGCATCAGCTGGCCGCCTATCTGGCAGCCGACGCCTCGGCGCAGCGCATCGTACAGGTGGGCAAGCCGCTGGCGGCCCGCTTCGACGTGAGCCGCGCCGGCGCGCGCGCCCTGCTCACCGATCCCACCGGCGTCGCCAAGGACCTGCCCACCACCACCGGCGCCGACGGCGTCCTCTTCAGCTACCCCGCCGCCGAGCGCGCGGGTACCTACAAGCTGAAGGTCGGCGCGGGTCCATCGGCCGGCGCCGAGGCCTTCGCGGCCAACACCGTGCTGTCGGAGTCAGACCTGCGCTCGCTGAACCGCTCCGGCGTGCAGTCGGCGCTGGGCGCTGTGCCCCTCCGTTTCGCTTCGGCCGATGACGACATGCCCACTGTGGCCCGCACCGCCCGCCGCGGCGTGGAGGCCTGGCGCGTGCCCGTGCTGCTGGCCCTGTTCCTGCTGTTCCTGGAGGCCCTCCTGGCGCGGCGATTCGGGAGGCGCGGATGAACGGCACCTTCGAGGTTTGGCGGAACTGGCTGCTGGGGCTGGAAGCGCCCTTCGTGGGCCGGATCTCGCAGGCTCGGCTCTCGTTCGCCGGCGGATGGCCGCCCTGGGCGGCCGGTGCGCTGCTGCTGGCGGGGCTCGTATGGTTCGGCTACCAGTACTGGCGCGACGGCAAGAGCCCCTCGCTCTGGGTGAAGGCGCCCCTCCTCGTCCTGCGGCTGCTGGCCCTGGCAGCGGCGGCGCTGATGCTGGCCCAGCCCGTGCTGCGCCTGACGCGGCAGGAGAAGCAGCGTGCGGCGGCCATCGTGCTGGTAGACGTTTCGGACAGCATGGGTTTCCGTGATCCCCGCCTGCCGGCCGCACGCGCAGCCGCCGTGGAGCGCGCCACGGGGCTACGGGCGAGGTCCGCATCGAGGTCGGAAGTCGCCGCCCAGCTCCTCGCCGGACGCACCGGGCTGCTCCGCACGCTGGCCGGCCGGTTCGACACCCGCGTCTACGCCTTCGCCACCGGCTCGCAGCCCGTGACCCTGAAGCCGGGAGCCGACCCCGCCGCAGCCGCACGTGCGCTGGCCGCCGCTCCCCTGGGCCGGACCTCCACGCAGATCGGCCCCGCCCTTAAGCAGGCGCTGGACGACGTGGCCGGACGGCCCGTGGCGGGCGCGCTGCTCCTGACCGACGGCGGCAGCAACCAGGGCGACGACCCCGTGGCCTGGGCTCGGCAGGCGGCCAAGCAGGGCGTAGTCATCTCGGCCACGGCGCTGGGCGACCCGACCCCCACGCGCAACCTGACGCTCACGGAGGCCCTGGCCGACCAGGTCGTGCGCAAAGACAACACCGTGCAGGTCTTCGCGGGCATCCAGCATCGCGGCTACGAGGGGCGAACCATCACCGTCTCGCTACGCCGCAACGGCGCGCCCTTCCAGAGCCAGGCCGTGCGCCTGGGGCCGTCGGGGCGCAAGCAGACCGTCACCTTCACCTACACTCCCAAGGAGCCCGGCACCTTCGCCTACGCGGTGCAGGCCTCGGCCCTGGAGGGTGAGACCACCGCTCAGGACAACGGCCGGCGGTTCATGCAGCAGGTGGTCACGCGCCGTCTCAGCGTCCTCTACGTCGAGGGTGAACCGCGCTGGGAGTACCGCTACCTCCGCAACGCCATCCTGCGCGATACGCAACTCGACTTCGCCTGCCTCCTGACCGAGGCCGAGGACGCCGGAGCCGGAGAGGGCAACGTGGCCGTCACCGCCTTCCCGCCCAACGAGCAGGCCCTCTTTGCCTACGACATCGTCATCCTGGGCGACGTGCCGGTCTCGCGCTTCAACGACCTGCAGCTTCGCAGCCTCCGCCGCTTCGTCGAGGACAAGGGCGGGAGCCTCATCGTCATCGCCGGCGAGAAGCACATGCCCCACGAGTACGCGGGCACGCTGCTCGAGGCCGTGCTGCCGGTGAGCATTCGTTCAACCCCTGAGCAGGTGATCACCGACGATCCCTTCCTCTGGGAGGTAACGCCCGCGGGCCGGCAGGACGCCCTGCTGCGGATGTCCGACGATCCCGCCGAGAACGCCCGCATCTGGCGCGAGCTGCCCGGCATGTTCTGGCAGGCCGGCGTCGAGCGGGCCAAGCCGGGCGCCACGGTTCTGGTGGTCAACTCGGCGCGATCCAACGCCTCCGGCAAGCGGGTGGTCCTGGCCATCCAGCCCTTCGGCGCAGGCCGGTGCCTCATGGGCCTGGCCGACAGCACCTGGCGCTGGCGCTGGCGTGTGGGCGACCGCTACTTCTACCGCTACTGGGGTCAGGCCATCCGCGCCATGACGCCCCACGAGAACCCCGGCGGCAACCGCTACGCCCAGGTGAACGCCGACAAGAGCGAGTACAACCTGGGCGACCGCGTGGTCCTGACGGCGCGGTTGCTGGACCGCTTCTACCGCCCCGTGAACTCGGCCACCGTGACGGCATCCGTTACGGGCTCCTCGGGCGTCTCGCTGCGGCTGCCCATGCGGCCCATACCGGGTTCGCCCGGCCTCTTTTCCGCCGAGGCTCCCGCCGACCGCGTGGGCGACTACAAGGTGAGCGCCGCCTCGCCCGCCGCTCCCGGCTCCGCCGCCACCGCCCGCTACCTCGTCCAGAGCCAGGCCCTGGAGCAGCAGCAGCCCGAGATGGACGAGGCGCTGCTCCGCAAGCTCACCGCCGCCTCCGGCGGGGCCATGCCCGCGCCCGACGAGGTCGCCGCCTGGGCCAGGTCGCTCAAGGGCCGCGAACTGACCGTGCGCTCCGAGATCGAGTCCGAGGTCTGGGACTCGCCCCTCCTGCTGATCCTCTTCGCCGCTCCGCTCCTGCTGGAGTGGCTCATCCGCAAGCGCTCCGGCCTGGCCTGAGCCGTCCCCCGCCACGGGATTTCGTGCGAATCTGACCCCACACGGCCTCAGGCACTTGACGATATAGCGATGTAACGATATACTGGAGTCGGAGGATGGGCCAATGAGCGCATCGACGACCACGGGACTGATCGACATGGCGACCCTGGAACGCGTAGCGCCGGTGATCCGGCTGACCGCGCACCCGCTGCGCCTGCGGATCATCGACTACCTTCGCCGCGAGGGCGGACCGCGCTGCGTGACCGACATCGGCGAGGCGCTGGGCTCCGACCAGAGCGTCACCAGCCAGCAGCTTCGCATCCTGCGTGACCAGGGAGTGCTGTCCGCACGGCGCGACGGCTGCCATGTGTTCTACAACATAATGGACTCGAGCGTCCTGCTCCTGCTCGATTGCATCCGTGAGCACCACTGCTGCGGGAGCCTGAACGACCCGGACGCCGCACGAAGCGCCGCGCAGACGGCGCACTGAGCCTGACAGACCAGGAGGAATGCGATGACCAAGAGAACGATCGGAACCGCCGCAGGGATTGCAGTAGTGGCGCTTGGGGCCGTCTGGATGGTTGCCAGGCCGGGCGACGCGCCCGCCGCGGCCCAGGGCGAAAGCGCAAGGGCGGCCGCTGCCGTCGCCGCCGAGGTGGCCACCGTAGGCCTGACATCCGAGCCGCGCATCCTGGAGGTCACGGGGACCGTGCGGCCGGAGTTCGACGCGCAGATCGCCGCCAAGGTGATGGGCCGCGTCCTGGCCGTCAACGCCCGAGAGGGTGACGCCGTGCGCCGCGGCCAGCCGCTGGTGAGCCTCGATGCCGGCGACCTCGATGCAGCGGTGAGGCAGGCAGGAGCCGGCGTGAACGCCGCCGTGGTGGGAGTGGCTAACGCGAAGGTAGCAGCCCAGATGGAGGAGGCCGCCAGCAACGCCCGCATCGCCGCGGCGCAGGCGCTGGTGAGCCAGGGCGAGGCGGCCGTGAAGGTGGCCCGCGCCCGGTACGACATGGTGCTGGCCGGCCCGCGCAAGCAGGAGCGGAGCCAGGCCTCGTTGGCTGTGACGCAGGCGAAGGCGAACCTGAACCTCGCCGAGCTGAGCCTGAAGCGGTTTGAGACGCTGGTGAAGCAGGGCGCCATCTCCCGGCAGCACTACGACCAGGCCAAGACCCAGTACGACGTGGCCCAGGCGCAGCTCGAGACCGCCCAGCAGTCGCAGAGCATGACCGACGAGGGGAGCCGATCCGAGGACGTGCGCGCCGCGCAGGAAGGCCTGCAGCAGGCCGAGGGCGCGCTGGCCCAGGCCCGCGCCGGCCTGAAGCAGACCGAGGCGGCGGCCCTGCAGGTGAACGTGCGCAAGCAGGACATCCGGGGCGCGGGCGCGCAGGTGAGCCAGTCGCAGGCGGCCCTGAGCATGGCCCGCGTGACCCGCGGCTACGCCGTGATCGCCGCGCCCTTCGACGGCGTGGTAAGCGGGCGCATGGCCGACCCCGGCGCCATGGCCGCGCCCGGCGTCCCGCTGATGCGTGTGCAGGGCGGCCGGATGCGCCTGGAGGCCGCGGCCCCCGAGAGCGCCCTGCAGCACCTGCGCCAGGGCGGACGCATCGAAGTGGCGCTGGACGCCACGGGTGGGAAGCCGGTGATGGGCACGGTGACCGAGATAGCGCCGCAGGGCGACGCCGCCAGCCACACCTTCACGGTGAAGATCGACCTGCCCGCAGGCTCAGGCGCCCGCCCGGGGATGTTCGGCCGCGCACGCATCGTGCTGGGAACCGAGAAGCGCATGCTGGTGGCCGCGCAGTCGGTGATCGAGCGTGAGGGGCTCAGCTACGTCAGCGTCGTTGACGAGAACGGCGTGGCCCGTGTGCGCCTCGTCACCGTAGGCGAGCCGGTCGGCGGACGCTTGCCGGTGCTGTCGGGTCTGGGCGAGGGTGAGCAGGTGGTGCTGGACGCCGGCCGGGGCATCCCGGATGGGGCCAAGGTGAACGCCCAGTAGCATGCCCACAGGCAGTTGCCCTGCCCACATCGGAAGGAGATGCCCATGCGCGTAGGAATAGCCGGCCGCCTTGCCGCCGCCTTTGTGAACTCGAAGCTCACCCCGCTGATCATCATCGCGTCCCTGGCCCTTGGCGGCTTTGCCGTGATGAAGACCCCGCGGGAGGAGGAGCCGCAGATCATCGTGCCCATGGCCGACGTGCTGGTGCAGATGCCCGGCGCCACGGCCAAGGACGTGGAGCAGCGCGTCACCAGCCCCATGGAGAAGCTGATCTGGGAGGTGCCCGGCGTCGAGTACGTCTACTCCACCACCAGCCCCGGCATGGCCATGACCGTGGTGCGCTTCCTGGTGGGCCAGAACCAGGAGGCGGCGTTCGTGCGGCTTCGCGAGAAGCTCCAGTCGCACTTCGACATCATCCCGCCGGGCGCTTCGTTACCGATCATCAAGCCCCGGTCCATCGATGACGTGCCGATCCTGGCCCTGACGCTCCACTCGACGCGCTACGACAGCTTCCACCTGCGCCAGATCGCCTCCCGCGTGGAGACGGCCATCAAGCAGGTAGACGACGTCTCCGAGACCAGCATCATCGGCGGCCGACGCCGCGAGGTGCGCGTGACGCTGGACCGCACGAAGCTCACGGGCTTCGGCCTGACGCCGGACGGCGTGGCCATGGCCCTGGGCGTCTCCAACGCGCGATCCGACATCGGCAGCTTCAGCCGCGCCGATGCCGAGATCGCTGTGAAGACCGGCGACTTCCTCCGCAGCGCCGACGATGTGGCCTCCGTCGTGGTGGGCGCCGCCGGCGGCCGGCCCATCTACACCCGCGACGTGGCGACGGTCACCGACGGCCCGGAGGAGCCCACCAACTACGTCCTCTTCGGCAACGGCCCCGCAAGCGTAGGGGCGGGTTTCAAACCCGCTCCCTTGGAGCCCGCCGTCACCATCTCCGTGGCCAAACGGCAGAGCAAGAACGCCATCATTATCGCGCACGAGGTGCTGGCCAAGGTCGAGTCGCTGAAGGGCCGGATCATCCCCTCCGATGTCACCGTCACGGAGACCCGCAACTACGGTGAGACCGCAGGCGAGAAGTCGGGCGAGCTGCTCTTCCACATGGGCATCGCCGTCATCTCGGTGACGTTGCTTATCGCCATTGCCCTGGGCCGCAAGGAGTCCGTGGTGGTGCTGGTGGCCATCCCGGTGACGCTGGCGCTGACGCTGCTGGTCTTCTACCTCTACGGCTACACGCTGAACCGCATAACGCTCTTTGCGCTCATCTTCTCCATCGGCATCCTCGTCGACGACGCCATCGTGGTGGTCGAGAACATCGTCCGGCACTACCGGATGCCGCTGCACGAGCGCAAGGCGCCGCTGGCCGCAGCGATTCACGCCGTAGACGAGGTGGGCAACCCCACCATCCTGGCCACGTTCGCCGTCATCGCGGCCATCCTGCCGCTGGCCTTCGTGGGCGGGCTCATGGGGCCCTACATGCGGCCCATCCCGGTGGGCGCCTCGGCGGCCATGCTCTTCTCGCTCATCATCGCGTTCGTCGTGACGCCCTGGGCGGCGGTCCGGCTGCTCAAGTCGGAGCATGGCGCCGAACATGGCGGCGGGCACAAGGAGGGTGAAGGAGACGACGCCCTGACCCGCATGTACCGGTCGATCATGACCCCGTTGCTCCGGAAGCCCGTCGTGCGCTGGTCCTTCTTTGTGGCCGTGCTCGTCATGCTCGGCGGCGCCATGGCTCTGGTCGGCATCAAGGCCGTCACCGTTAAGATGCTCCCGTTCGACAACCGGAACGAGTTCCAGATCATGGTGGATATGCCCACCGGCACCAGCCTGGAGCGGACGGCCGCCGCCACCCGCGCCCTGGCCGACTACGTGGCCACCGTGCCCGAGGTGAAGGACTACCAGCTCTACGTGGGCGCGGCCAGCCCCTTTAACTTCAACGGCCTCGTGCGCCACTACTTCATGCGGCGCAGCACCTACCAGGCCGACATCCAGGTGAACCTGGTGGGCAAGGGCGAGCGCAAGGCCCAGAGCCACGCCATCGTCAAGCGGATCCGGCCCGAGATCGCCCGCATCGCGACCCAGTGGGGCGTGCGCGTCAAGGTGGCCGAGGTTCCGCCGGGGCCGCCCGTGCTCCAGACCCTGGTCGCCGAGGTCTACGGCCCCACCGACGAGGGGCGCGCCCGGGTGGCCAAGCAGGTGCTCGACATCTTCCGCAGCACCGAAGGCGTGACCGACGCGGACTGGTACATGGACGATGACCAGACCACCGTCGGCTACGTGGTGGACAAGGAGAAGGCGGCTCTCAACGGCGTCGACACCGCTTCCGTAAACCGCACGCTGGCCATGGGCCTGGCGGGAGCGCAGGTCGGGCTGGCGCTGGACCCCGCCTCCGCCGAGGATGTGCCGCTGAAGGTGCGCCTGCCGCGGGGCCAACGCAGCGGCCTGGCCGACCTGGCGCAGCTCAACGTCGCCTCGCGGAGCGGCAGGCTGGTGCCCCTGACGGAGTTGGTGACCGCCAGGCCCATCGCCTCGGACAAGTCGATCTACCACAAGAACCTGCTGCCCGTGGTCTACGTCACCGGCGACGTGACCGGTCGCCAGGAGAGCCCCGTCTACGCCATCCTGGCCATGAACAAGGCCATCGACAAGCTGAACCTGCCCGAGGGCTACAAGCTCAACGTGCTGACCACCCACGTGCCCTTCACGACTGACAAGATCCAGATGAAGTGGGACGGCGAGTGGCACATCACCTACGAGGTCTTCCGCGACCTGGGCATCGCCTTCGCCGCCGTCCTGGTGCTTATCTACATCCTCGTGGTGGCCTGGTTCCAGAACTTCAAGACGCCGCTGGTCATCATGGCGCCCATCCCGCTGACGCTCATCGGCATCCTGCCGGCGCACGCCATGCTGGGCGCCTTCTTCACCGCTACCTCCATGATCGGCTTCATCGCCGGCGCGGGCATCATCGTGCGGAACTCCATCATCCTGGTAGACTTCATCGAGCTTCGGCTGAAGCAGGGCATGACGCTGGAGGCCGCCGTCGTCGATGCCGGCGCTACGCGATTCCGGCCCATGCTGCTCACGGCGGCGGCGGTCATCGTCGGTTCATTCGTCATCCTCTTCGACCCCATCTTCCAGGGCCTCGCCATCGCGCTCATGGCCGGAGAGGTCGCCTCGACCCTCCTCTCGCGGCTGGCGGTGCCGATCCTCTACTTCATGCAGCGCTCCGGCGAGAAGCAACTGCACGAGTGCGCCCCCTATGGCCGCGACGAGCAGGGCCATCCTCTGCCCGAGGGCGTCCGAGACACCTCGGAAGACGACGATGTGATCACCTGCGACCTCCCCGCCCAGGCCGCGCCCTAGGCCCGTAACTCAAGGAGAACCAAGCCATGACCATTGACAGATACCTTCGACTGATCGCCGGCGCCTTCATCATGGGCACCGTGGCCCTCGGCCACTTCGTGAACCCCTGGTGGTACGCCTTCACCGCGTTCGTGGGGCTCAACCTCTTCCAGTCGGCCTTCACCAACTGGTGCCCCATGATGACCATGCTCGCCAGGGCGGGCGTGCCTGCCACGGCGCCCACGTCCTGCGACAAGCCGTAGCGCAACCCGGCAAGGAGGTCGATCATGAACTTCATCGCAACAGCTGGAGCGCTGCTGGCCGGTGCGGCGGGCCTGGCGCAAGCCCAGGGCGTGCCCACCGGCACGGGCGCCCCTGCCCGCGTCTCCACCACCACCCCGCCGCGCTCGACGCCCGCCGCCCTGAAGGTGACGCCGGCCGAGGCCACGGCCCTGGCCCTGAAGAACAGCCGGGCCCTGCGCTCCGCGGCCCAGGCCTTGGAGGGCGCCCTGGCCGGAGCCGACGAGGCCCGCGCCTCGGCCAAGCCCTCGCTGGGCGCCGTCGGAACCGTGGCGCGCATGGACAAGGAGCTGTCGGCCACGCTGCCCGGCATGGGGGACATCCTCCTGAACCGGGAGAACCAGGCCAACGTCGCCCTGCAGGCTATGCTGCCCATCGACATCACGGGGATGATACGCACGGCAGTCAAGGCCTCCGACCTGCAGGTGGCCATGGCCCGGCTCGGGGTGGAGCAGGCGCGCCTGGGCGTGGTCCTGGCCGTTCGGACCGCCTACTACGACGTGCTCCGCGCCCGCGCCTTCGCCGAGGTCGCCGAGGCCGCGCTGAAGAACGCCCGGGAGCGGGCGAACATAGCCGATGCCTACGAGAAGGCCGGCACAGGCACCAAGTTCGACGTGCTGCGCGCCGAAACCGAGGTCGCCAACGTCGCCCAGTCCGCGCTCATGGCCGCCAACGGCGTGAAGCTGGCCACGGCGGCGCTCAACCACGCCCTGGGCATCGACCAGAACACGCCCACCGAGACGGTGGAGGCGCCGGACGCATCGGCCGCGCCGGACCTGCCCGCCGCACTGGAGCAGGCCTATGCCAAGCGGCCCGAGCCGGCCCAGGCCGAGGCCGGCATCCGCGCCGCCGAGCTGGGCATCCGGCTGGCCCAGCGTAGCGCCCTGCCGACCCTGGGCGTGAGCTGGACCGGCCGCTACACCCCCGACGACGCCGGCCTGGCCCCGCAGAAGACCAGCTGGATGGCCGCCGCGCAGGTCAACCTGCCGCTCTTCGACCAGGGCCTGGCGAAGGCCCGCGTACGGAAGGCGAAGTCCGACGTGGAGGCGGCCGCCAACGGCAAGCAGCAGCTCCTCGACGGCATCGCGCTGCAGGTGCGGCAGGCGCACCTGGACCTGGCCAACGCCGGCGAGCGGCTGACCGTCACGGCCGCGGCGCTGCAGCAGGCCGAGGAGCAGTACCGCCTGTCGCAGGTACGGTTCGAGACCGGCGTCACGCAGATGCCCGGCGCGTCGCCCCTGCTCGAGGTGAGCGACGCCCAGACCGCGCTGACCCAGGCCCGCACCAACCACCTGGCCGCCCGGTATGACATCCTCACCGCCCGCGCAAGGCTCGACGCGGCCATCGGCGCCGGGTAGAGCCGATCATGAGAGACGGGCACGGACCGTCGACGTACCATCGGGTCCGTGCCCGTCCGCTTCACCTGCCGCCGGCTGCAGGGCCCTCGGAACGCAGCCCTGCTGCGAACCGGGGCGCCCTATCGCGTCGGTGTAACCGATGCCGAACTGGTGCCGAACCGGAGCTCGTCGAACTGGCAGGGAACGCCCCCACCGAAGTCGCAGTCGATGAATGCGCCAAGGCCGTCATCGCTCCTGACCGCATCGGGAGTGGCCGGCAGCGACGGCCCGAGCGGGGGATTGATGAAGAGCCCTATCTTGTCAGGACCGCTTCGGCACGTGATCCGGACGACCATGAGGTAGGTGTGGTTTGGCTCGGCGGCGATATTGCCGGCCACCCAGCCGCTTCCGCCACTGTGCGAGATGCCGAACCGCTGACCACCCCCGGCGCCGATGACGATGCGGCCTCCTATCTCAAGGCAGATGCACCCGTTGTAGCCACCCAGAGCGGCAAGAGGATGGGACACATTCGGCCACTAGGGTGATGTACCCCACGGTGGCGCGCCGTTCTGCCGAGCGCAGGTCTTCCGTTCGCCTGCCGCCGGAGGTCCGAGGGTTGCCCGCCAACGGCAACACCCGTTCGCCCGACTGTGGGCAGCCTCGCCGCAGCCAGGCGGACCGGTCATTGCTTGGAGACCACCAGCGCCCAGTCCTGGTCGTCCGGCGTATGCAGATCAACGTTGGCCGATGCCGGAACACTGAAGGCGGACGACAGAGTGCCGGTCCGAGGGTCGAACCACCGGCCGGTAAGGGGCCTACTCGATGCCGCTTTGGACAGATCCAGAGTCAGCGTCCCTCCGTGCATCGCGTAGACCAGGTAGTCAGAGCCCGGCGATGCGAGGCACCACGCCGGCCCGGACGTCGAGGCGGCGATGTCGCACGGGACCATGCGCGGCAGAATCGGCCCCAGGCGCTCTCGCAGCATTCTGTACGTAGGAAGCACGAAGTCGACTTCCGCCGGCTTCACGTACGCCGGTGGATCGACGTGTCCAGGGTACTCAATCTGCCCCCGTACGAGCAGGCTGCCGCCGGCCATCAGGAACGCCCAGGAGTCCTGCCTGGTCGCCACCAGCGCATCGATGAGCGCCTTCCTGGGGTGTCGGTCGCGTACATGCCGGACCTTCTCGTAGAACCGCTGCGTCGAGGTCTCCGCCGTCTGGCCCGTGCCGCACTCGGTGTCTCGTCCGGGCGTCTCGGCGCCGCCCTTCATCGCGTTCACTGTGCCGTCGCGCCGAACCCACCAGCAGCGCATGTCGATGACATCAACGGCAGGGCCCCGCACCGGGTCGGCCAAGATGGCGTCCGTAACGTCCTTGGTGGCGCCGACTCCGATGCACACGTGCTTGCCCGTGCGGCGCTGCCAGTCGAGCACCGCATCGACATAGAACCGCGCAAACTCGATCGGGCCGGTGAACTCCTGGCCGATGAGGAACACCACGTTCCGGTTGCCGCCGAGGACGTCCAGGCACTTGGCAATGTAGAGCCGGTGCAGGCGCGCCCGCTCGGCGTGGGACACATCGTAGAAGGAGTTGGCCGCCGGGATCACGTCGGGCATTCGCACGTCCTGGATGCAGTTTCCCGGCCGCCAAGGGAAGTCGACGTAGTGGGTCTGTTGCTCCAGCAGTGCGTGCTGCATGTAGGGCTTGAACAGCAGGACCGTGCCCTTGGCGTCGCACAGGTCGGCGAAGCGCTTGAGGCGTGCGAAGTACCAGTCGTTGAACCGGGTGAGGTCGTACTTGGGCAGCCCATCGGCCGCTTGTCCAGACCGGCCGCGGGCCCACGGTTGCTCCAAGAACGGAGGGCGGCACTCCGGCGTGGTACGGGCTTCCACGTCATGGCGGTCGCGTCGGCGATCGTACCAGAGTCCGAAGTTGTGCTCGAACCCCGGGTACCCGTACAGCAGCATGTTGTCGGTCAGCCGATCAAGATCCTCCGTACGGTTGGGGCGCACGTCGCCCAGGCTGTCGCTGACGGACCGGCGCGTGATGTTCGGTCTCTGCCCGTCGCGCCACCAGCCGTTGTGCTGTACCCAGCCCCAGACCGCCTGCCCGCGCCAGACGATCCAGCCGTTCTGAACGAGCCGATCCGCCGGCGCTCCGCCTGAAGACAGATCTGCGGTAGCCGACAGAACCACTGCGCAGGCCATGATGAGCCACGGCAGGCATGAGACTACGCCGAGAACCGGTCTCATCTCACCGTTCCGCCGCGCGGGGCCGAGAGCCGCAGCACGGCCTGCCCGGCGAACGGCGCCGTCACGGTGCGCTTGCCTCCCCCGGCCAGCGTCTCGCCCGGCTGACGTACACCCGTGAGCGGACAGATCCACTCGACCTGCAGCGCTCCAGAGGCCGCCGTCAGGTCGACCGTCGCCTGGCCTCCAACGGGCAGGTAGGCGAGGTACTCGGCGCCGGGGCGGGCGAGGCAGTAACCCGTCGAACTCAGGTCGCCGCGGGGAGCCAGCGCCGCCAGGTCGATGCGGTCGGCCAGCGCGCGGGCGTGTCCCATGGCCGCTCGCACCTCCACCCACCGGGCGCGCCTCGACGGCGAATCGAGCAGGTCGCCCCGGTACTCATCCATGAACAGGGGGTTGTGGCCCCGCATTACGGCCTTCCAGACCCAGTCGACGCTGCCGCCGATGCCCCAAATGTGGTCGGTATCCAGCAGGCTCGGCCGGTTGGCCGTCCAGGCCGGCGGATCGTCGCCGAAGCCGTCGTTCCTGCCCGGCGAGACCCAGTCCGCCGTGCTGTCCAGCATGCTCGCGAGCCGTTCGGCGCCGTGGCCGGTGAGGCCGATGGGGTGCTTCTTACGTTTCGTGCGCTCGGCATCGCGAACCGTCGTGATGACCCACCGGTCCCAGTACTTGCTCCCACCCTCGTTGATGACCTCGTAGAGCACGTTGTCCAGGTCGCCGACAGTATCGACTACCTTCCGGATGTAGGCCGCTTGGACCCGGTTGGCCTCCGGCACGGCCAGCGTGTGCACTTCCGCCGTGACATCGTTGCCGTCGGTGTCGCCGCCGATGCCGTTGATGTTGTTCGCCCGGTTCAGCGGGTGCGATTGCCACGGCCAGCCGTCGGGCGCCGCTCCGCGTCCGCGCCCGCCATGCATCATCGCCCATCCCTCGAAGAGCATCACCGAGACGTAGATGCCGCGCTTGCCCGCAGCCTGCACCCGAGACCGAAGCCGCGCGAAGTAGGCCGGGTTGTGCTTGCTCAGGTCGAACCTCGGCTTGCCGTCCAGCGCATTGCCCGGGCCGGTGCGCAGCCATGGCTGGGGTGCCGCCCTGTGGACGTAGGTCTTGCCGATCGGGCCGTTGGCCCGCGAGTCGTAGGTCGTGGAGTCCCACGCCCACAGGCGAATGAAGTTGTGCCCGTTCGCCTGGAGCAGGTCGAGGTAGGCGCCGAAGTCGAACGGGCCAGGCGGGTCGTCGCGGCCCATGTCGACCAGATTGTTCCAGGTATGCGAGCCGGTGAGGAGGAGGGCTCGGGGCATGCCGTTGGGGCCGGGCGAGCCGTCGGTGAAGTACCGCGGGTTGGCTGGATGCACGCGCAGCGGGCCACTGGCCGGCCTTGCGGGCGGCGCCACCGTCAGCACCACGCGTGCATACCGGGTGAGGGGAGGTGACCCCTTGTCGGTGACCGAGACGACGAGGTGGAGCGTCTGGGGCAAGGCGGTCTGGGGCGCCCTGAACGAGACGCGAGGCGTCGCGGAGCCCTTGAGCTCCGGCATGGGACCCGGGACGGAGCCGGCCTCCGGATAGAAAGACCACTCGAAGGAGAGGCCCTGCCCATCGGGGTCGGCCGATCGGCTCGCGTCCAGCGTCACCATCGAGCCCGGCGTTGCGTCCCGGCGCAGCGGGCCCGTCACGCGCACGACCGGCGGGTGGTTGGCGCCGCGGTAGTCGGCGACGCACCAGTCCATGCGGGCGCGAAAGTCGTTCTGCAGGTGGACCGCCCATCGTTTCAGCGAGTTCTCGCGGTGCGTCGAGCCCTGCCATGCGTCGGCCTGGTTGGCGAAGTAGTAGGGGCGGCCCGCGTGCGTCTCGTTGCGGCCGTACCGGCCGGCCCAGCTTCCCCACGTCGGCTGTTCGGGATCGTTCATGCCCGTGGGGATCACGTAGATGAACATCATCGAGTCGCCCTCCTTCTGGGCAGGGCCCGTGTTGGTGGGGTACAGCGCTCCCAGCGGCCCGTGCCCGGTCAGCACGTCCCTGCGGAGGTCGAACCCGCCGGCGGTGGCCGTGATCGGCGAGAATCGGTGGTACCAGCGGCGGCCATCCAGTTCCGGACGGAGGGTATCTACCCAGATCGGGAAGGGCGGGCCGATCCTGGTGGTGTGGTCGCCGAACTGGTCGTCGCCGCTGATCCTCAGCCGGCTCTTGAACGCGGCATAGCCCGCCTGCCCGCGCTCGGCGAGCACCCGGTCGAGCGCGCGCTTCAGGCTGCTGGGGTCCGAGCCGAAGTCGGTACCCCAGTTCATGAACCAGACCGGCCTCGGGTCGGGCGCGTCCACGGCCGCCAGGATGAGGCGCACTCCTGCGTCCGAGTCTGCCGTTCCCGAGACCGTGCGGCGCAGCAGTTCGGCCGGTTTCGGGTAGCAGCGGTCATGCGTCACCAGGCGGCCGTAGCACTGCCCGTAGGCCTCGACCATGCGCCGCACGATCGCGGGCCCCGTGCGCTCCCTGTTGCGGTTCTCGCCGTCACGCGCGGCGCGGCGGTTGGCGATGATCCCCTCGACGTCCCACTCGTTGGTATAGAGCAGGAACCGCACCAGCGACTGCTCGTCGTCCGGGTCGCCTCCGGCATCGGTCTCGACGATGACGCGTAACCGGCCCGGTTCAGACGCCGGCCCCGCCGCAGCCGCCTCGACGCCGGACCCACACGACCCAACCACGCATGCCAGAAGCGTCGCAAACAGCCGGCCCAAGCCCTGCATATCGCCCCCTTTGGCGCCGAGCGTGCGCCCGAGCCGCATCCGGCCATCGCTACTAGACGGCGATCGCCACAGCTACCGCCGCCGCCTCCGGAACCCGAGCGCCAGTCCAGGCCTGCATGCGTCTGCTCCCGTCCACGCCCACGGGCCGGCGCCGTCCCGCATCCAACCACGCCTGAGTCTCTCGGCGGGCCTATCGTGAGCGCGTCCATGGACCAGATTCCAGAAGCGCCGGCGAACTCCTGCGTGCCGGGATTGGGAAAAAGACAAGTAGTGTGTGCCAAGCATGGATCCAGCGCACGTGCAAGCGGCCCCCGCCCGGATGGGCGGGGGCCGCGACGGCCGGCGAGGGTCGCACCTGAGCCGATGTCAGCGGATACAGGTCCCCGTGCATTCGCCGCCGTTCGCCAGCGCGGCCTGCAGGGCCGGCAGGTGCTTCTCCAACGAGGCGGTCTTCAACTGCGTCATGACGCGGACCAGGTTCGGGTAGGCCTTGACGGCCAGGATTAGCCGGTCGTACATGGCCACGTTGGCCTCTTCCTCATCGACACCGGCCTGGGCGGCTTCCAGCAGCGTGCTCGGCGCGGCGATCTTGCCGAGGTAGGGGTTGGCCGGATAGGCCACGCCGTAGGTCCTCAGCGCGTTCTGCAGCGCAGCGATGTGGTTGGCCTCGGCTGCCATGATGTTGGAGTAGGGCTGCACCGGCCCGAACTTCGCGACGATGGCGTTGTAGCCCGCATAGGCGTTGTACTCACCCACCGGGCCGGCGAGGGCCTCCAGCAGGGCCGTCTTGGCCTCGACGGAGAGGGTGGGGGTGCCGGAGCCCCTGCGTTGGGCGGAGGCGACGCCCAGCAGGGCGACTACCAGGCCGGCTGCGGCGAGAAAGGACAGTGTCTTCTTCATGATCCGTTCCTCCTGTTGGTAGACTCACTGCGGATGGCTCGGTTCTGACTTGCCTCCGTAGCGGTTCGCCCTCAGGACGCCGGCGGGCTGGATCGGTTCCCTGCCGTTCTGGCGGCGATCGACGGGAACGCCGTGGCATATCCGTCGTCCTGAGGTGGGAGCGTGGAGCACTATGAGCGCCGGAACCCGATGTCGGTGACGATTGGCGAGCAGGACTCCGATGCCCGCCTGGTGGCCGCGGCGGCTCGCGGCGACCAAGAGGCGTTCGGATCGCTGTTCCGGGCGCACTACAGGCGCGTCTACAACTTCGCGTTCCGCATGACGGAGAGCGGGGACGCCGCAGAGGATGTCACCCAGACAGCGTTCGTCCGGGCCTACGAGTCGATCGGCAGGTTGCGCGACGGCCAGGCGTTCCTCAAGTTCATGTTTCGCATCGTGGTGAACCTGGTCCGCGACCGCGCCAAGGCCGCCCGGCGCAAGCCGTGGGTCTCCTTCGAGGATGTGACGGTGGCGGGCGGCGGCGCCGAGCCCGTGGAGTTCGCCGACGCATCACTGGACCCGCACCGGATCACGGCGGGCGCCGAGATGCACCGGGCGCTACTGGAGCAGGTGCGGGCGCTGGCGCCGGAGTTCCGCGAGGTGGTGGTGCTGCACCATATGGAAGAGATGGACGTGCGCGAAATCTCGAGGACGCTGGGAGTGCCCGAGGGCACCGTGAAGTCGAGGCTGGGCCGGGCCAGAGCGAAGCTCCGCGAGGCGCTGGCCGGATGGATGGATCAGGATTAGGAGTGACTGCCATGCTCAAGACACCGTTGTGCCGCTCGATCCAGGACGACCTGGCCGCCTACCACGGCGGCTGGCTGAAGGCCGCACGCGCCGAAGCCGTGCGCGCTCACCTGGCGGCTTGCCCGGACTGCGCCGCTGAGGCCGTCCGCGACAGGACGCTGGCACGGTCGCTGGGCGAGGTGAGGGCGGAGGCGCCGGTGATCCCCGAGTGGAGCGGCGTTCTGGCCGAGCGCGGCCGCCCGAGCCGAAGCTGGAGCCCCTTCGGGCGCCCGGCCCTGGGCTTCTCGGGAGCGCTGGCGGTCGCCGCCGTGGCTCTGGTGGCCTGGACGCGGCTGCCCGGGCCTGTCAGCCATGATCCGGCCTCCGAGCCGGGCGAGGCCTCGGTGGTCTCGCAGGTGGCTGTCCACAACATGGTGGCGGCGGGCTCCTTCTCCGGCGACCCGAACCGCGACGTGCTCCTCATGTACAGCAGCCCCGCCGACGAGACCGGCCGCAGATGATCGGCTCCCGCCCCCTCCTGCGCGCGGCGGCCGCGCTGACCGGCCTCGCCGTCCTGCCGGCCCAGGCGGCGCCGACCGCGCGCCGGCTGTTGCTGGCGGCGTACGCCGGCCCGTCGGTGGCCTACGCGGGCGTGCAACGGGCCGATGTGAGCCTGGAGAAGGGCAAGGCCGGCGCCTCGGTGCGCGTCTGGTGCAACGGCAAGGGGGCCCTGCGGCGCGAGTACGGCGGCGGCGCGGCGGCGGGCGTGGTCTCGCTGCAGGTGGGCCGGAGCGTCTGGCAGCGAACCCCCGACGGCGCGTGGGTGCAATTGCCCGCCGAGGCCGGCTGGGCCTCCGGGGCCGAAGCGGCGGAAGCGGCGTTCCGCAACTACGACGTCCAGCAGTCGCCTCCGGTGAAGCTGCTCGGCCGCGTCGTGGTGCCGCTCACGCTCGCGCCGAAGGCCGCCTACAACCCGTCGCGCAGGCTCTGGGTGGAGCCCAAGACCGGCATCGTCCTCCGCGACGACATGCTGGCGCCCGACGGACGGCTCCGGTCATCGTCGGTCTACACGTCGCTCAGCGTCGGTCCGCAGGCGGCGTCCCGGTTCACGCCGCCCTCCGGGGCGTCGCCGCCGGACCTCATCGGACCCTCCTCCTTCGCGGCGCGCGCCTCGGCAACCCAGGTGCGGGCCGACACAGGTCGGCCCGTGCCGCGGCCGGGCTATACGCCGCCGGGCTACCGTCCCGTCCTCTACGGCGTGGTAAAGACCGGCAGCGGGAGGCTCATGCCCGCGGTGCGGTACTCCGACGGCCTCGCCGCGTTCACGCTCTTCCAGCGCGGCTTCGGCGCCGGCCACGGCGCCGGAGGACGTGGGTTCGGGCGCGGGCGGGGCAGGGGGCAGGGCGGGCCGCCATGGGCGCGGCAGTCCGAGCCGGGACCCGAGTGCGTGGCCCAGAGCGACCTGCAGCGCGCCACCGTGACGGTCGGCACCTCCACGGCCAACTACCT
This sequence comes from uncultured Chthonomonas sp., assembly GCA_903885605.1. Taxonomy (GTDB): domain Bacteria; phylum Armatimonadota; class Chthonomonadetes; order Chthonomonadales; family CAJBBX01; genus CAJBBX01. The sequence continues at coordinate 48,866 of CAISJD010000097.1, forward strand.
GCTGGTGGGCGACCTGGCCGAATCCGAGCTACTGCGAGTGGGGCGCTCCCTGCCGTAGCGCCTCGCGGGGCTACAATGCTCGCGAGAACTACGTGCCGGCCCTGGCCCGGCGCAGGAGGCCCCCATGACATCGATTCGACAGGCGGCCGTGGCCGCACTGCTGATTGCCGGCTACGGCCCGCTCCCCGGCTGCACGCCGCCGAGCGGGCCGCGGACCACGAACCCGCCCGCGGTCGCCGCCAAGCCCCTGCCGGACCTGACGCCGGCCGACCTCCGAAAGCGGCTGGCCGCGCCGAAGCCGCCGCTGCTCCTCGACGTCCGCGAGGCAGGCGAGCGCGATGTGGCGAAGATCAGCCCCAGCGAGCACATCCCGCTGGGCGACCTGCAAGCCCGCCTCAAGGAGCTGGACACGAAGGTCGAGATCGTCGTCTACTGCGCCTCCGGCCGCCGCTCCGCGCACGCCGTGCAGATCCTGCGCGACGCCGGCTTCACCCGGGTCCGCAACCTGGCGGGTGGGATGAGCGCGTGGGAGGCTGGTCAGTGAAGGGGTGAAGGGGCGGCAGCAGCTGTCCGACGGGCCTGATCAGTCCGACCCGTCGGACGCTAGCCGCCTTCCCCAAGCCCTTTTCTACAGATAACCGCTCTAAGCGCGGTACCACACCGCTTCCCGGCCGCTTTGTGGTACTATATAGGTGCATCCAGAGAGGCCCGCAAGGGTTCAGCAACCGGGTTGGAGACACCACGGTGCTACGAGGTTCGCCCTCGATGCGTGGGAGCTCGGCCTCCCAAACCCGAAGTCTCCATGCCACGGTCGCGGGTGCGGTGGTGGCTTTTTCTGTGTCGGAACCTATCCAGAGTGGCGCGAGGGCACGGCCCTATGACCGCCCGGCAACCAGGCTCCCAGCGGGCCACGGTGCCAAGTCCGTCCCCCGAAGCGGGGGGTCGATAGGAGAGAACGATGCATCACGCGACGGTCTGCCGGGCCCCCCGAGGCCCTGTCTCCTCCTACCCGACGTACTGCCCGCGCCACGCCGGTTCGGCGCGACCCATCCACGAAGGAGGCCCACGATGAGCACGACACTCAAGAAGGTGACGCGCCTGCTGAACGACCAGGGCTGGCGGGTCCACACGTCCAGCGACGGGACGGCCGCCATCATCGCCCAATCCGGCGACAGGGCGCAGCCGATCATGTTCGAGCTCTATGAGGAGGGCAGGCTCGTGCGCCTCCTCGTCCCGTGGTTCATGGCCCTGCCCGAAGGCGACAAGCGGGAGGCGCTGCTGGCCAAGCTCATGCAGCGCAACAACCTGCTCAAGCTGGTGAAGTTCGGCCTGAACCCCGATACGGGCGAGGTCACGGCCGAGATCGAGCTGCCCGTTCTGGGCGCCAAACTGCGCAAGGGCCAGCTGAAGCGCGCCATCTGGATTCTGGCGCAGTCTCTGCCCGAGCACCGCGAGGCGCTCCAGAAGTTCCTGGAGACGGGCGTCGATCCGCGCGACGAGCAGGAGAACATGGACAACACGGTGCGCAGGCTGCTCGAAGCCGAGCCGGGCGACGAGGACGGCGACGAGCTTGGCGAGGATGATGACACCAGCGACATGCCCGCGCTACCCGACATGCTGATCGACGAGTAGACCGGAAGGAGCGACATGACGAACGGACCCCGGCCTCGCCGACATCGCTCGGCGGGCCGGGATGACGGACAGCGTGCCCATCAAGAGCGGCGGCAGGGTTCCGGCCCTTTGACCGCGCGACGAGGGGCGATACCGGCGACCCGCCGTACCCCCATGGAGGAACCAGCGCCGCCGACCGCGAATGGATGATGCCTACAGCCACCCGGAGGAGCCCTGACCCATGAGACTGGCCGGCATCGACATCGGCGTGTTCGTCCTCTACCTGCTGGCCGTACTGGCGGTGGGCGTCGCGGCCGCACGGCGGGCGTCGGGGACCAAGCGCGACTACTTCCTCGCGGGCGACAAGCTGCCCTGGTGGATGATCGGCGGCTCCATCGTGGCGGCCAACATCAGCAGCCACCACTTCGTCGGCGTCATGGGCACGGCCTACAGCCGGGGCTTCGTGGCCATGACCATCGAGTGGGGCGCCATCCTGGTGGGGTTCAACGCGCTGCTCTGGATCTTCCTGCCCTTCTACCTGCGCAACGGCTTCTACACCATGCCGGAGTTCCTCGAGCGGCGCTTCGGCCCGGCGGCCCGCACCTCGTACGCGGCGCTGATCCTCCTCACCTACGTCTTCGTTGAGATCAGCGCGGTGCTCTACCTGGGCGCCATCGCGGTCCACTCCATGGTGGGCGCGCCGATCCTGGGGAGCATCATCGCGCTGGCCCTGCTCACCGGCCTCTACACCATCGTCGGAGGCCTGCGTGCGGTGGTCTGGACGGAGATGCTGCAGCTCGTGGTCCTGCTCATCGGCGGGCTCACGCTGGCGATCGTCACCATCAACCGCGTGGGCGGCCTCCAGGGCGTCATGGCCACGTCCGGCAATTGGCATCTGATCCTGCCCGCGGATGACCCGGACTTCCCGTGGACCATGTACCTGGGCGGCCTCACCTGCATCAGCATCTTCTACTGCGCGGCCAACCAGTTCATCGTGCAGCGGACGCTGGCCGCCAAGGACGAGTGGCACGCGCGCATGGGCGTGGTCTTCGCCGACTACCTCAAGTTCCTCATGCCCCTGCTCATCATCGTGCCGGGACTGGTGGCGCCGGCGCTCTTCCCGAAGCTGGAGAAGGGCGACATGGTCTTCCCCATGCTGGTGAAGACGCTGCTGCCGCACGGCCTCATCGGACTGGTGATGGCGGGGCTCATCGCGGCCATCATGTCGCACGTGGCGGGCGCCGTGAACTCATGCACCACCATCGCCGCGGTGGACTTCTTCGTGCCCTACGCGCGGCAGGGCTCCGATGAGCGCGCCGTGGTCCGGTTCGGCAAGGCGGCGGGCGTGGTGATCCTGATGCTCAGCGTCGTCTGCGCGGTGACGCTGGTGAGCCACTCCGACAAGCCGGTCTTCATCTACCTGCTGGCCGCCTACGGCTACTTCACGCCGGGCATCGCGACCATGTTCCTGCTGGGCATCTTCTGGCGCCGGGCCACCACGGCGGGCGCCCTGGCGGCGGGCCTGCTGACGATCCCGCTGTCGGCCGCGCTGCAGTTCGCGCTACCCAAGATGCCCTTCATGAACCGCACGGGCATCGCGTTCTGGGCCTGCATGGCCGTCTGCGCGGCGGTGAGCCTCATGACCAAGCCACGGAGCGCCGAGGAGCTGACGGGCCTCATCTGGACCCGCGATAGCCTGCGCCTCCCGCAGGAGATGCGCGAGAAGATGCGGGGCGTCCGTAACCCGGCCCTCTGGTGGGCGGCGCTCACGGCGGTGCTGCTGGTCATCTACGTGAAGTACCGATAGCCGCCAAGCTCAGGAAGGCTGCCGCTTCTGAGACCCAAGAAGCCGGCAGCCTTGAAGACGACCCGCCGAGCCTACGTCCCGCGCCCGGTCAGGTCCGCTTCGCTCCGCGCACCGGGAAGCGCTGGATGATGGGGTAGTCGCCCACCAGCGTGAAGCCGAACTCTTCGCGGCCGCCGGGCAGGCGGAGGCGGACCTGCTGCACGCCCTGGTTGTGCGGGTTGCAGGCGATGACGAGCAGCGTCTTGCCGTTGGCCGAGAGCTTCACGCGTGCCAGGGGCTCCTTCCGCAGGCCGGCGAAGCTCGGGTAGCGCTCGTCGCCCGTGCGCCAGATGCCGTTGGTGGAGCTCCACAGCTCGGGCATCTGCCACCGCGTGGCGGCCTCGATGATGTCCTTGTTGCGGCTCGCCTGCCACATGCCCAGCACGTGGTAGTTGTAGAGCCCGAAGTACTTCATGTAGTACTGCATCCAGGTCTCTTCGCCGTTCACGGTCCGCTTGACCGAGGGCTCCCGGGTGCGCCAGTCAGAGTAGTCGCGCAGCTCCTCGGAGTAGCGCGTGCCCACGTCCCAGCACTGCAGGCCGTCCATGACGCAGTGGCCGAAGAGCGACAGCGCGTAGGTGGCCGAGGCCGGAACCTGGTGCTTCAGCCCCTCCAGCCGCGTCTGGCCGGAGGCGTCGGTGAAGCGGTACTGCGAGAGCGGATAGCCGTCGACGAACTCGGTCTGGATCCAGCTCGAGAGCACGTTGGGCACGTTGGGGCGGGCCAGCTTGCCCTGCTCCCACTCCTGCAGGAAGGCGTAGAGCTGCGAGGGCTTGGAGTTGTTGATCCAGTAGACCGACGGGTTGCCGTAGTTCAGGCCGCAGCGGCTGAAGACGGGCGCGAGGTCGTCGGCGGGGTGGTCGTACTTCTCGCGCCACTGCCGCGCGCCCCGCTCATCCACCACGCCGCAGGGCCGTCCCTGGTCGTCGAAGCTGTCGAAGATGCGGAACGAGGAGCGCAGCACGCCCACTCCCCAGCAGCCGATCAGCACGTCGGGCCTCTTCGCGCGCACCTTGCCGATGAGCTCCGCGAAGGCCTCGTACTGGCTGTCCTGCCATGCGTAGGAGCCGGGCGCCTCGAAGTCCGGGGTGATGATGGCGCAGCTCGCGGCATAGCCGTGGAAGGGCTCGATGTTCCAGCTCTTCGGGTTCGTCGGGTCGCCGAAGCGGTCCGACGCGCCGTCGTAGGTGATCCACTCGTTGTCGGTGAAGAGGTGCGCCCGCTGCTCCCGCGTGCCCTGGTTGCCGCCGTGGGTCATGGCGATGGGCGAGATATGCGTGAAGCCGAAGTCCAGGAGCGGCGGACGCCCCTTGCGGTCCTGCTGGCGGGCCTTGGCCGCGCCCTGCCAGTGGGCGATCTTGCCCCTGGGGAGCGTCCAGCCCGAAGGGAACCAGGAGCCCTCGTCGAAGTCGTACCCCAGCCGCCTGGTGGGGATGTGGAACCACTCCGGCAGGCCGATCCGCTGCTTGCCGCCGAGGAGCAGGATCTCCTGGTAGTTCTCCTTCACCTCCCAGGGCTTGGCCGGGTTGTAGAACTCCACCGTGAGGTTGACGGGCAGGCCCGCGAACTCCGCCGGGAAGCGGTAGCCCTTCAGCGGGACCTCCATGGGCGCGCCCATGTTCAGCGTCCATCGCTTGGCCTGGCCCTCGACCTGGTAGCTCTCCCAGGCGGTGTCGGTGACGGTCAGCCCGTCGTCGGCCACCACGCAGCGCATGGCCAGGGCGCCGGCATGGTTGAAGATGCCGTCGGTGATCTGCGGCCAGAGCTTGACGGCCTTGGGCGCAGGCGCGGCCAGGCAGAGGGAGGCCAGAGCGAGCAGCGGCAGGCAGTGCATTACCGATTCCTTGGTACGAAGCGTTGCGTGAAGTCCAGCACCGACCCGGCAAAGGTCGTCGGGTCGCTGTCAGGCGTGGCGCGCGGCGGCGCGGGTATCCAGCTCTCGATCACCATCTCGTCCGGCTTGCCGCCCACCAGCGCGTAGTCCAGCGCCTGCCGGGTGATCGACTCGTGCCACGTGGCCTCCGTCGCCAGGCCCGCGCGCTCCAGGTGCGGCTGGTCGGAGGCCCAGTAGATGAGGCTGAAAGGGAGCTTGCGGGCGCGGCAGTGCTCCTCGATCTTCCGAACCTCCTGCCACGAGCCCCGGCCGGCCAGCGTGAAGCTTACCCAATCCACGTCCAGCCGGAAGAAGTCCATGCCCCGCACGCCGCGCCGGGCCAGCTCGGCCTCCAGCGCGTCGATCCAGGCCCTCATCTCCTCCAGCGGGATGTACGGATAGGCCTCGATGTCGCCGATGAGGACGTCGGGGTAGGCCTTTCGGACGCGGGCGATGAAGTCGGCGGTCTCGGTCACGGCGTAGGCGTCGGGCTTCTTCAGGACCTGCCGCGTGCAGCAGAGGGGCTCGTCCAGCGCGACGGCGTGGATGCGCCCGCCCAGCCGCCGGAACCGCTCCCACATGGGCTGCTGCGCGGCGAAGGCCTGGGCGCCGGTGGGGGCCCACTCCTTCACGGCGCCCACCTCCAGGCCGAGCTTCAGCCCCCAGCGGCCCAGCATGGGGAGCCAGCGCCCCAGCTCCGCGTCGGTGAACTGGCGGTTCAGCTGGTGGTCGGCATAGCCCAGAACCCGCACCTTCGCCCGCGCCGCCTGCCACGCTGCCGGCTTCTCGAAGAGCTCGCGCAGGGAGCGCCCCTTCTCGTGCGACGGAGGGACCATCCAGACCGAAGGCGCCGCCCCGGCCGCGCAGCTTAAGCCCGCCACCGTCGCCACAACCGCTACAAGGCCGCGCATTCGCCCCTCCCCCTTGGAGATCCTGATCCCGAAAGTGATAGACGTAGTACGGTCAGGTTGGGATCAGGGACCGGGGGACGCGGCGAGCCGGTCGCGCAAGATACGCCACTCCGGCTGGAGTGCGAGGGCTTGCTCCGGGTTATGTAGGACCCAGTCACGGATGCGCGCACGGAACTCACCGGGCGCCTGTAGGCCGACCGAACTCAGCCGGCCGGCCAACGCCGCCATGAGGTCCTTCCCCGAGAACCAGCGGAGTATCCGGGTGGAGTCGTGAACGAGGCCGTCGTCGAAGCGGCGGGCGTAGCCGTCGAAGCGCTCCCGCAGCAATCCGGGCTCAAGCTCACTGTTCCACGCGTTCCGGTACTCAGCCACATGGGCGTCCATCCAGCCGGAAACGGACACAGGGTCGAGCCGACCGGGCAGGATGAAGTCCTTGCCGCTATCGACGCCGGTGTCGAGTCTATACCAGCGCACCATGGCCTGCCGTGAGCTGCCAATGGCCCATCGCGCCGCCTGGTACCAGCGGATCGAGGCCGCTGCCGCCTGCAGCGCGGACTCGTAGTTACCCGCCACCGCCAGCACGGCATCGGCGACAAGCGAGGGCTCCAAGAGGTAGCACTCCAGGCTGTGCCGAGACCACCGCCAGCCCAGGGGCGCGCCTTGCGCGGTCGCCCTGTCGATGACCGGCTCGTCGGACCGGCCGCCCGGCTCGAAGTCGAAATCACGGTCCCGCAGGTAGGCGGCACGCTGCCCGAGCTGGAGTGCATCCGTGACCCTTGTCACCAGAACCAGCTTGCCGCCGACCCGCTCGACTGTTGGCATGCCGCGACACAGCGCCGCCAGAATCGTGGCGTCCAGTCTGCCTTCCACGAACAGCCGGTCTATAGGCATAGTCGGCCCCGCTCCAGGCGGACCTGCCACTCGTGGGGCACTGCGCCCTCAAGGTAGGGCGAGTGCGTCGTGGCAATGTACTGGCAGTCGGGCCCGAGGTGCGGCAGGGCGGCAAGCAGGGCCTGCTGCTGCGGCGGGTGCAGGTGCATCTCCAGTTCGTCGACCAGAACGATGGAGCGGGCGATGCTCATCGGGACGAAGCGGCAGATGAGCGCCATCACGGCCTGTTCACCGGATGACATTTCCGAGATGTCGAACTCAACGTCCTCGCGCCCGAGCAGGAAGAGGCCGTTGGCGCTGCCCTGCGCCGAGGCGGCGTCGCGCTCCGCCGGGCCAATGATTCGGGTACCGGGGTAGATGGCGCCGAACCGTTGCTCGACCTCACTGATATAGTCGCGCCCGCGCCCGGAACTGTGGTAGCCCCACCACTCCTTGAAGGAGCCACGGAGCTGCTCGACGCCTGCCACCCAGTCACCGGCGTCCTGCCCCGGCTCGAGCCGGGCCGTGCCCAGATTGCGGTACTGGTCGAACCAGAACACATCGCCCAGCCGCGAGAAGTAGTCATAGAACCTCAGCGGCAGCTGCGCCGAGAGGGTCCTGACGTAGTAGCGGCCCAGGAACTGGCATACGCCCTCGGGGCCTTGCGGCGAGGTCAGTCTGCCACCCTCGTAGCGAAGAGTGACCACGGTGTGGCGGCTTGGCTCAATGACCCGATGCGCCTGAAGCCAGTCGGTGGGTCGGCTATCGCGCCACGTGCCGTAGAGCTCGGCGACGGCTTCGATTTCGTCGTCGTCGAACCGCACCTGGAGCTCCACCATGGGCGGGCCCAGCGTCGCGATCCGGTCGGCCATGAAGCCGTTCCAGGCGAGTTGCGACGCATCCCTGGTCTGGCGCGTTGCCAGCGACAGGACCAGTGCGATCGCTTGAAGGACGCTGGTCTTGCCGGAGCCGTTGTCGCCCAGGAGCAGCGTGAGCCGGCGTAGCCCGTCGTAGGCGCTCAGATCAACGTTGAGCTCTCGCACGACCCTGAAGTTCTGTATTGAAACCTTTGCGAGCTTCATGAAAGACGCCCCCGGGCGGCGGGCCCACGCGCATTCGGGTACTGTAGGCGCTGCACGGTCGATTGTACCTAAGAGATGGGGACGCTGCCCGAAGCCACCATCTGACCCCCTCCGCCAAGGAGCCGCCGAATGAGCGTAATGGGACCCGGTGATCGAAGCCGCGTGGCTCGCCTGCCCGGCAGGGCCGCCTACGACCGCGAGACGATCTGCGCCATCATCGACGAAGCGCCCCTCTGCCACGTCGGCTTCGTGGACCACGGCCAGCCTACGGTGATCCCCACGCTGCACGGGCGGCTGGGCGACACGCTCGTCATTCACGGGGCGCAGCGGTCGCGCCTCATCGAGCGGGCCGCATCCGGCGAGCCGGTCTGCCTCACCTTCACGCTGCTGGACGGGCTCGTCCTCGCGCGCTCGGCCTTCCACCACTCGGTGAACTACCGCTCGGCGGTGGTCTTCGGCGCAGGATGGCGCGTGAAGGAGGACGAGGAGAAGCTGGCGGCGCTGGAGGCGATCACCGACCGCCTCATGCCGGGCCGCTGGGCCGAGGTCCGCCCGCCCAACCCCCGCGAGCTGGCCGCCACGGCGGTGGTGGCAATCCGCATTGAGGAGGCCTCCGCCAAGCTCCGCACCGGCCCCCCGGTCGACGACCCTGCCGACCTGGCGTTGCCGATCTGGGCAGGAGTAGCGCCTCTCACCACGCAGTTCGCCACTCCGGAGCCGGCAGAGGACCTAACGCCCGGTACCCCGCTCCCCAGGGCGTTACGACCGCGGTAACCCGGCGCCCTCCGCCCCCTCTGCCGTTCCTTCGTCCCGCGGCAGGATTTCCTCCCTCCGGCGCCGAATCAGCCATACAACACCCGCTCCCGTCGAGGTTGGCCCATGTCGAAATGGCTCATCAAGAACGAGAAAGACGGTACCGTGCTCGCCCTCATCCCGGCGGCGAGTTCCTCGCGGGAGACGGCAAGGGCTTCCCTGTGACCCTTCCCGCCTACTACATCGCGGTGACACCGGTGACGAACGCGCAGTTCTCTCGGTTCGTTCGGGAAACGCGGAGATCGGGCTGGACCGATCCCGGTGGCAAGGACGACCATCCCGCGGTCAACGTCAACTGGGACGATGCGGCTGCCTACTGCGCCTGGGCCGGCCTGCGGCTGCCGAGCGAACTGGAGTGGGAGAAGGGCGCCCGGGGCCTGGACGGCCGCGATCAGCGCCAGACGAATGACCTATGCGCGACTCACGGACGGAGGGTCTGAAGCCACCACGCCGTCAGTTCGGCCTTCGTCATCGCCCCGTCGGCCAGTGCCAGGGTGACGGATTCGAGCCCCTCCGGGCTCGGCAGCGTCTCCTCGGGTATCCCGTTCAGTGTCAGGAACAGGACCGCCGCGAAGGCCGCGACTCGCTTGTTCCCGTCTACAAAGGTGTGGTTCTGGTACAGATGAAAGTGCAGCGCGGCCGCCTGCTCCGCGAGACCGGCATGGAAGTAGACCCCGCCGAACATGGCGCGCGGCATCTCGATGGCGGACTCCAGCAGCGCCCAGTCGCGAACCCCCGTGCATCCTCCCTCCGCGGCCAGTGTGTCGTCGTGAATGGCGAGGACGTTGGCGAGGCTCAGGAACCGGACGGCCGTCAGGCTCACTTCGCCAGGTTCTCGAGCATCCGCCCGTAGCGCGGGCGAAGCCGCGCCATGGCTTCGCCCAACTCCTGCGCAGGCACGCCGGTATCGGCAGGGGTGATCACCAGGGAGCCACCGTGAAGCGTGATGTGCACGGGCGTATCCGCGGTCATGTGGAGTGCCTCAAGAATCGTCCGGTCGAAGACCAGGGCCACACTGTTGCCGTGGCGCTGCAAGGTGCGCGTCATGGCGATACCTCCCGGCTCGTTAGTACACCGTTATAACACACGGCCGGGCACGTGTCAACCGCTCTCCCCTCGGCTGGTCTGAGTGCATGGGAGAGATCACGCTGAACGACAGGCGACAACGACGCGAGGGTTGGGGCGCCAGGGTGTCTACTCCAAAGCCGACCTGATGACCATGCGGGCGTTTGCCGAGACGTGGCCGGACCCCCAAATCGTCCAACAGGCTGTTGGACAACTGCCGTGGGGCCACGACCTCGTGCTGCTGACGAGGCCTAAGTCGCCGGAGCTCCGCCTGGCCTATGCGCAGCGCGCTACCCGGCACGGCTGGTCGCGGAGCGTTCTCAGCACGCACGTCGAACGCCGGCCGACATCTGCGTGGAGGAGCCCATCGAGCATACGCCCATGGTCCCGTCGCAGGTCTACTTCGACACGCCGGGGCACTTCCACATCGGCGCCCGGGCGTGCGCGGCTCGACTGGAGCGAACGGTCCAACGGCCACCGGTACTGGACCCCGGGCCCTGCCGAGGAGAGGGAGTGCGTCTACACCCTCAACGAGGGAGACACGCTCCGCATCTCACCGCCGGGCGTGGCGGGTCAGCACCGGCTCCGGGTGGAGTTCGCGGTGGACGCCGAGCGGTACCTCTGCGCCACGGTCCACGACCTGAAGCTGAAGCGCGACATCCGCGAGAACGCCCGGCTCGTGAAGCTGCGATAGCCGAAGCCCAACCGAGCCGCCAGGGCTGAGGGCGTCCTCCGGCTCTTCCGCCCGCCCAACCCACGCGAGCCGGCCGCCACGGCGGCGGTGGCGATCCGCATTGAGGAGGCCTCCGCCAAGCTGCGCACCGGCCCCCCGGTCGACGACCCCGCCGACCTGGCGCCCGGAACGCCTCTACCGGGAGCGCTCAGGGGGCGCTAGCCCGGCCGCGGCCGTGCTCCATTCGGGTACGGGGCCTACGGCGGAGCCAGCGAGCCCTTGCCGAGCCACTGGCTCCAGACCGCCGCCTTCAGGTCGCCGCGCCGCACGGCGGGGTCGGCCGCAACGATGGCGCGGACCTTGTCCAACTCCTTCTCACGGAAGATCAGGACCTGGCGGACGGCGCCGGGCTTCGTGGCCCTGAACGCCACAGCGGGACCATCGGCTGCAGACAGCTTGAGGTAGCGCGAGGGATCGGCCTTGCGCTTCTCCTGACCGGGCGCGGCCGTGAAGATGGCGATGGAGTGCTGCTCGATGCCGGTCTCCTCGGGCGTCCCGAGGGCCATGGCGGCCATCTCGCCCTCGATGGCCACGGGCTTCATCACCCGGTGCTGGATGTAGGGGTCCTCGACGAAGTGGCGCGCCGCATCACCGGCCGAGGCGATGTCCAGGACCACGATGCCGCGCACCTTGCGGTCGGGATCGCTCAGCGGCCCGGCGAGCTTCAGGACGCCCTCGGCGTGGCGCTTCTTGAAGTTGCCGATATGCTCGGCCTGCCACTTCTCCAGTGTGGCCTGGTCGTGGCCGCCGGAGCCCTGATCCAGCTCCAGGAATATGAAGACCATCTTGTGGGGCCCCTTCCCTGATGCGGCATGGGCCGGTAGTGCGGCGGACATGGCCGCGAGGCAGCCCAGGATGCCGTAGAACCGCGCTCGTATGCTCATGCAGGGAACTACCGCACGGCGCCGGCCGCGGTTCCCGATGGCGCGGCGTCTGCCGTGCAGCCTCTCCCGGCGCCGGCGGGCTTCCTGCCCCTCCGGTGAATGTCACCGGGAGAACGCCGGCGCGAAGGCCACACGCGCCTGTCCCAACCTGGAGTTCAGTCCCCGCGCCATCCCGTTGCTGAATCCGTCAACAGGGCCAATGAGGGCAGGCCCTGAACCGCCTCGCGAACCGACTGCGGCTACCTCGACTCACCCACCGAGCACTGCCGTACCAGGACAGAGCATCATGCTTCAGTGCCTCACTTCCTGGGGGCAGTTCGGTGCTGTCGACGTTGTCGAGAGACGGCGCCGTTGCCGCCCTGCTCTTAACTTGCCCTTTTTGGCTTTCGACTGCCTCTCCTGCCGCTACTGCAGCGTGGGCATGGCGGCGCTTTCGCCTCGCATCTGCCTCGCCTGCTCCTCGGGGGCGTAGACGCCGTAGAAGAGGGCGTTCAGGTCGATCCACTCGGCCAGGGCCCGGCGCTCTTCGTCGGCGAGGGTGATGCCGTGGTGGCCCGATGCCAGCAGGCGCATGAGGCGGCTGCCTCGGGCGCCGTAGGCTCCGCCGGGCGGCGTCACCTGCACCTGGTTGCGGGCTCCGAAGCGGGGAACCAGTGCCTGCGCAGCGTTGCGGAGGTTGGTGGCTCCGCCGTCGAAGGTCCGGCCGCCGCATAGCGACCAGTAGGAGGCGGAGAAGGCCCCGCGCGGCGTTCCGGTCAGGTCCAGCGTGCCCGAGTTGGGACCGTGGCACGAGACGCAGCGCCGGTTGAGGACGGGCTGCACCGAGGCCATGTAGGAGTAGGGCCGCCCGTCGCGCGGGCCCGCGAGCAGCTTCGACGGCGCCCGCCGCATGGCAAGCACGCTATTCGGAGCCACGCGCCCGCCCTCAGACCGGCCCTCATGGCAACCCACGCAGGAGATCCGCTCGCCGCGCTGCAGGTAGGTGAGTGAGCGCATGGTCTGCACCGCCGCGCCGTCGGCGTCCAGCGCCTGGAAGAGGATCGGCTTCATCGCGGGGACTGTGAACCGCGCCGAGCCGTCTGCCTCCACCGGCACCGTTCCGAGGACGGCACGGGCGTTCTCCTCGCCGGCCAGGCCCACGGCGGGCGCGTCGGCGATGTTGGTCGTCTTCGGGAAGATCTGCACCAGCCGAAGCTGCTTGACCGTGCCGCGCGGGATGCCCGGCAGGCCCCGGTAGACGTCCTGCAGCATCACCTCGCCGGTCTCGGGCGACGATTTCGGCAGCGTGGAGGCTGCGGCGGGTGGGCAGGGGCGCGGGCGGAGCGGGATGGGCGTGACGGCGCCGATCTCCGGGTCGCGGTAGAGCATCTCACGGTTGCCGTGGGCGTCCAGCAGGTAGATGCCCAGCGCGTCGGGCCGGTTGGCGCCGGGCTCCCAGACCAGCGGGTAGGGGCTGTAGGCGACCAGGAAGTAGCGCTCCGAGAGGGGCCATGGGCTGCAGTAGTACTCCCGGATGTCGTTGGTCTCGGCCTCCGGGAAGGGCACCGTGGGCGTGATGCGCGTAAGCGGCTTGTGCCCGTTCTCGCCCTTCGTGGGGTCCAGCACGACGATGGAGCCCGCCGTCATGGAGTGGTGCGCCGAGGCGGTGAAGACCCACTTGCGCGTGCCGGGGATCGGCTGGGCCTGGAACGAGCAGTGGGGCGAGGGCGTGGCGTTGCCCCAGAAGTTGGCCGGCGCGGTGCCGTCGGGGCGCGTGGTCCAGAGGTTCTGGTGCGTCACGGCGTCGCGGTCGATGTAGTCCCAGCGGGCGTAGACGATCTGGCCGTCGTGGCCGGTTGTGGGGAACCACTCGTTGGTGTCGTGCATGGAGAGCAGGCGCAGGCCCGAGCCGTCGGGCTGCACGCGATGGAGCGTGTAGACGTGGGTCCGCTTGCTGAAGCCCGCGCCGAAGCAGCGCGAGTATCCCCCGCGCCGGGTGGAGCTGAAGGCGATGCCTCCGTCGGGCAGGTAGTTGGGCATCAGGTCGTCGAACGGGCCGCGCGTGATCTGCCTGAGGCCGCCCTTGAGGTCAGTCTCATAGATGTGATAGGAGCGCTCTTCGGGGCTCTCGACGTCCAGCGTGGAGGGATCGGGCTCGGCGGCGCGGCAGTCGACCCAGGAGAAGACCACCCGCTTGGCGTCATAGGAGAGCCTCGGCTCCAGCACGCTGCCGTGGGCCAGCCGACCGCCCAGGAGGTCTCGGCTCTGGAGCGAGTAGCCGGGCCTATCGAGCAGGAAGAGGCCCCCGCCGGCCCGTGCGCGCCAGCCGTAGTACTGCATGACCAGGTGGCTGTAGCTGGGCGGCACGCGCTTGTTGAAGAGGATGGGAGTGCGCGGGAGCAGCGGGTTGGCCAGCGCCACGCGCCGCTTGAGCCATCGGACCCGGAAGTAGAGCGACCGTGCCTGCGCCTCGGTGAGGTCCGGCCGTAGCGAAACCGGGGCCATGGAGCGCCACTGTGCGCGCTGGGCGTCGAGACGCAGGTTCGCCGACCGCGTGAGGTCCGCCATGAGCCGCCAGGCGCCCTCCATGTGCGTCCGGGCAGCCATGGTGAACGAGCGGGGCTGGGCGGGCGCCTCGGCTGAGGCGCTGAGCCCGTCCTCCCGGAGCCAGTCGGCGGCTACGAGCCACCAGAGGCCCAGTTCGAGGCTACCTGAGCCGGGTGCGGCGGCCACGCCCGTCCGGGAGCAGGCCTGCTGCAACGCGCGCCGCAACCCGGCCATGGGCGCGGTGCAGGAGGGGTCGCGCAGGGCCTCGTCCAGCGCGCGGAAGCCGTTGGCCGAAGGGCCCTTATAGGCCGCCAGCACGGTGGCCGAGCACCCGGCGCGGAGGCGCACGGCGCCGTCGGCGGTCAGTTCGGCGTCCACCGGACCGGGGGCGGCCGTGGCGACGGCCACGCCGCCGGTGTCGTCGGCATCGGCCAACACAGCCACAGGGAGCGCGTCGGCGGGCAGGGCGGCGCGGCCGGTGGGCTGCAGCCGCAGGATGAGCGGAGAGCTATCGGCCCGGATGCCGCAGAGCGCGTGTCCGGCCGGACCGGCGGCGTCGGCCCGCTCCATCTCGTAGGACCAGCCCTGGGCGCCCTGCTTGCCGGCCTCGAACGCGGCGGAAGCCTGCAGACGGCTACCGTCCGGGAGCGTGACCACGGGGTCCCAGTAAGTAGTGTCGCAGGGGATGTCGCCGCGCTTCAGGACCACGAAGCGGAGCGCGTCGCCGGGGCGGACCTCCAGCACGAGGCCCGGATCGACGCCGACGGGGTCGTTGTAGGCGATGTCGGCGGACCAGACGGTGCGTGCGTTGAGGCGTATCTCGGCTCGGATGCCGTCGCCGCCGTTGAGGTCCGCCTTGCGCACCGGTCCGCTGACCGTGATGCGGCCGCCCACGGGCAGCGTCAGGCGGCGCACGGAGGCGTTGGCCGCGCCGGGGTGGTGCCAGTCCTTCCCCACGCGGGTCCAGTCCGGCCCGCCCCAGTAGGTGGAGCCGTACCAGGTGTCCGATCGGTACTCCATGGGTGCATAGCGGCCCGCGGCATCGTCCTGCTTGCCGCCGAAGAGCCACTCGAGGCGCTTGCCCGGCGCGGGACGCACCAGCACGGCCGTGCCCGAGGCAAGCGGCGTGAGGCCCGCGCCTTGCCGGCCGGACAGCAGCCGGCGCGCCATGGCCCCCTCCGGCAGCGACGCGAAGGGCGCTTGTGGGCGGCCGGACGTGACGCCCAGGGCGAAGATGCCCAGCAGGGCGGCGAAGGCGAAGGCTCGGGCCGCACGAGGGCGGTACAGGTGCATACGTGACATGCGCGTAGGTTCGCCGCGCCGTGGGGGATGACCTGCAGGGCGGCCTGGGCGTGTCATCTCATCGGGCTGCCTCCGTGGGGAGCGTGAGGACGGCGCAACGCCCCGGTGACGGTGGCACGTCGATGTCTCGGCCGGCTACGCGGAGCTTCACCGGGCCCGTGATGGGTCCGAAGTCGGTGCGCCGGACCAACAGCCGGTTCCCGAGCCGAAGCGCCGAAAGCACGGCTCCGGGCTTGCCGGGCACCTCGAAGGCCACCGGGCGGCCCTTCTCCAGGAACTCGCCATACTGCAGCGCGTCGGCCCAGACGCCGTGGAGCAGCTCCACCTCCTTGGCCTGTTCCGCTTCCATGCACCAGAGGAAGAAGGTGGCGTGGCCCCGCAGGATCAGGTGCCAGAGCAGCTCGCGGTAGGCCTGCTCCGACATCTGCGGCTCGGGCGGCGTGGACGGCTCGATGGTGTGCCAGTGAACGAAGGTGATGATGGGCGCCGAGGGCGGCGTGTGTTCGGCGGCGTTCGTGCCGACCTTTAACATATTGTAGAACCAGCGATAATCGCCCGGCTCGTGGTCGTACCAGCCCCAGATGCGGGACCAGGGGTAGGTGACCGGCATGGCGAAGGTGTAGCCCGACCGCTCGAATTCCGGCGCCCAGTGGCGGTAGCGCGCCCGCTGGTCGGCCAGCATGGGGCCGGGCTGCTCCATCGGCTCGAAGTAGTCGTACCAGTACCGGAAGCCGTCGTTGGGGTAGACGCCGTAGTTGCCCACAAGGATACCGGGGAAGCGCTCCTTGAGCGGCTCGGAGTAGCACTCCCGCTGCAGGTCGGCGCGTAGCCTCCGTATGATCTTCTGATAGGCCAGGAAGTCATCGACATCACCCACGTGCGCCCGGCATCGGGTGCAACGCTTGGACGAGGCCCAGGCGCCGTTCCACTCGATGGGACCGTCGATCTCCCAGTCGGCGAAGCAGAAGCCCACCGAGAGGCCGGCGCCGCGGTAGGCTTCGGCGAATGCCTCCACGCGGCGGCGGATCGGCTCCTTGCGCCCCTCCAGCGCGAAGGGACAGCCCATGTCCGGCTTGCCGACGAAGGAGCCGTCCCAGAAGCGCTCACCCGCCGCGTCGAGGTGGGCCGTCTCGGGGCTTCCGTCGAAGAAGGAGGAGAGGCAGGCCGTGGCGTCCACCGCCACCGGATGGCCGACCTTCGCCTGCGCCCGGGCGACCGGTAGCGCCGCGGCCAGCGACGCCTCCATGTGGGCCGGGTCCCAGCGGCAGACCAGGCCCACCCCGCGACGGTCCAGCTCGCGCACCAGTTCCGCGGCACGGACGTCGCTGAGCGTGCCGGGGTTCATGGCGGGCCAGAGGTAGAGCGGCAGCCGCTTGCCCCGAGGGTGCTTCAGCGGCTGCGCATTCCTGAGCACCACCTGGATCGAGGCGGGCCACTCCATGGGCTTGGTCTCCTTCACGGCAGGCGCCTGAGCCATTGCCATTGCCAGCGCCACGCAGAGGGCGGCGGTCACGGCTCGAGGTCGCGGCTGGTGGCGTAGACGTGGACGTCCCACCCGCGCACACCGTCCCGGAAGCCGCCGGAGCGGACCGTCACGCTCTCGGTCGTGCCAAGCCGGTAGAGCATCTTGCCCTCCAGCGCCGGCGGGAGGCCCGAGACCGTGAAGGCGCGGCCAGTCCCCCTCTCGTTGGCCACGATGAGCAGCGACTTTCCGCCCGCCTGCCGAAGTGTGCTGACCAGGCCCGCGCCGTCGTGCGAACTCGGGTTCTCTTCCAGCGTGAGCTTAGGCCCGGGCGCGGCGGCGGGGGCGACCAGGAGCGGCTCCAGGGCACGCAGTTCGCGGGCGATGCGGAGGAGGTCGCGCCAGAGCGCTGTGTTCAGGTCCTTGGTCCCGTCCTCCTTCTTGTCGAAGGCGTAGGCCGTGCCCCACCACATGAGGGCGTCGGCGCCGTGCAGGAGTGCGTCATAGGCCATGAAGCGCGTCTCCTGCCACGTGGGGCGGCGTCCGATGCGGTCGTCCTTCACCTTCTCAGGCGCGGGGTTGATGTCGATCCATCCAAACCCCTGCAGCACCATGAAGCAGAGCTTGCCGGGCGCGCCGGCCCGCATGCGGTCGGTGTAGGCTCCGACCGACGCGGCCGTGGTGTCCAGCAGGTCGCTGTGCCCGTTTGCCATGTTGAACGGAACCGGGTAGATGTCGCAGCCCACGGCGTCGGCTGCCTTGCCGAACACCTTGAGCGAGCGCAGGGAGTTGCGCGGCGCGTGGTTGAACCAGACGGGATGCGCCGGATCGAGGCTTCGGACCGCGGCGGCGCCGGCGGCCATTCCCGCCGCCATGGCATCAGAGGCCTTAAACGCCGTATCGGTGCGAACGCCGGGCGCCGGGTCTGCCTGGCCGATCGCGCTCCAGAACGCCTGCCGCTCCGCCTGAGCCTTGTCCGTGAGGCCCCGGCTCTCGAGGTCGGCCACGCGGCTGATCCGGGCCTTCCAGGGCGCGGGGTCGCCCTGGCCGTCGGCTGCACGGTGCATGGCCGGGTAGACCGTCTCCTCCAGCGTACCCGCGGGACCGTAGCTGCAGTTCCAGAGCGCTTCGTCGGGCGCCTCCCAGATCAGAAGGGCAGGATGCGACTTCAGCGAGTTCACCGTGGCCTGCAGGCGAGTGCGCCGTGCAGGCCCATCGGCGCTCAGGTCGAGGTCGGCGCCGAGGTTGACCCAGGCCCTTGCGCCCGTAGCCGCCACGCGATCCAGCGCCTCGGGCTTGGCGGCACATTGAATCAGGTTGAAGCCGGCGTCCACGGCCTCCTTGAGGCGTGCATCGTCCGTGGGGTTCTCGTAGAGGCCCAACACGAGGGCCGGCTTGCCGTTCACTTGGACCATGGGCTTAGCCTTCCTTTCCGGTGCGGCCAGAGCAAGGCATGCGGCGCATAGCAGGGCTGCGAGCGTCGCGGCAGTCAGCCATCGTGGCATCGGGTTCCTCCTTCGTGTGGCATAGTGAAGCTGATCTGGTGATACCGCGCAGGCAGGGGGGATTCCTGCAAGGGCGCGGGTTTGCCGGCGGTCAGACGCGTCAGACCTGTCGGACCCGTCTGACCGCTGCCGTTATGGGGAGGTCTTTCGATGGAAGAGCGCTTCTACTACCGGTCCTCCGATGCTCCGGCGCCGAATGTGCCGATCCTGCCCGGCGCGGCGGCGGTCATCTTCGACGCGGAGCGCCGGATCCTTGTCCTCAAGCGCACGCGCGGCCCTTACTGGTCGCTACCCGGCGGCAGGATGGAGCTCGGGGAGAGCGCGCAGGGGTGCTGCATCCGTGAGGCGCGGGAGGAGACGGGACTGACGGTGGTGGTGACACGCTTGATCGGCCTGTACACGGACCCCGGCAGCATCTGCGCCTACCCAGACGGCAACGTCCACCAGAGCTACGTAGTCGGCTTCCAGTGCGAGGTGGTGGCAGGCGACCTGACGGTCAGTGAGGAGTCGCAGCGCTTCCGGTGGATCGGGCAGGAGGAGCTGGAGACGCTACCCCTGCTTCCCGACAACGTGCTGATGTGCCGGGATGCCTGGCTGGGGAGGCCCGAGGCCGCCATCCGTTAGCTGTTTCTCGCGAAACAGTGGGTCTACATGCCTCGGACCGGGCTGCCGCCTGGCTGCGAACGCCTCCGCTCCTCCGGTTTGAGCCCCATCGCGTCCCAGTAGCGGCGCTCCGCCCCATACATATCGACGGGAGCCGCGGCATCCAGGCTCGGCGGCAGCACGCCGTAGCGCTGCATCTCGCGGATCCAGCCGGGATGGGGCCTGAAGCCGGGCATGTCGAACCGTTTGATCTCCCCAAGCCGCGCCCCGGCCGCCGCGACGCCCTCCAGCATCAGTCGGTAGTCCGCATCGTCGGTGTCCGCGAAGACATCGCCGCACAGGCCCCAGCCGCCCGCTCGCTTGCTCAGCGGCGCGAGAAGCAGCGGCGACAGCGCGGGGCGCGTCAGGTTGTAGATCAGGTGGTTGGCGTAGGTGCGGCGTGGGTCGTCAGGCGACATATCGATCCACGGCTGCAGGCCCTGATCGTCGGAGACGCTGCCGGGTAGCGCGCGCGGTCCCGTGTGGCATCCTCCGCACCGTCGCTGCTGCGCGGCCATGGCCTTCTGCGTCTGCGGCCAGCCCAGGTCGCGTCGGTCGAGCGTGTTCACCACGTAGCCGCCCACCATGCCGGTGCCCAGCGCGGCGTAGGTGCCGGGGTAAGGAGCGCCGCAGTCGATCCAGAGGCGGACCATGAGCCGCTCGCGCTCACTCAGCGTCGCGCCGTGGTGCGTGCCGTTCAGCTTGGCCATCAGTGCGCTAGCCACGCTGCCCAGCGTACGCGGCGCGTAGTTGGAGACGGGCCGGTTGCGCCCGTCGGAGACCTGGCTCCGCGCGAAAAGGGCGAAGTAGCTCTGCGAGTAGATCGGGCCCCGGTCGCCCTCCAGCACAATCCGGCCGGCGCGCTGCTGGAAGCTGTGGCATCCGACGCAGTGGCGGTCCCAGATCGGCTGGATGTCGCGCGGGTAGTCGTACAGGTCGGGCACGCCGGCGATGGGCGCGATCTTGGCCGGCGGGAGCGTGAGCGCGGCAGGCCGTTGCATCGGAGCCAGCGACCGCCGCTCGTGGCAGCCCACGCAGCCCTGCGTCTCGCCGGGAGCCAGGCTGGCGAAGCTCTGCATCCTCTTTACGGGAGCGCCCTGCTTGTCGAGGGCGATGAAGAAGAGGCTGCGCAACGCGGGAGCCTCGAAGAAGGCCGAACCGTCGGATGCCACGGGAACCGTGCCGAGGATGCGCTCCAGCGTGAAGGTTCCGCCGTAGGAGAGCGGCTCCATGCCTCCGGTGAAGTTCACGGGCTTGGGCAGCGACTCCATCACCATGAGCGAGGCGATCTCCCCGCGCTTCACGCCCGCCATCTTGCGCCCGGCGTAGACGTCGGAGAGCATGAACTTGCCGGTGGGCTCGGTGGCGCTGAGGCGGTGCGCGGTGACGGTGAACTCCTTGGGCCGTGCGACCAGCGGGCGCGGCTCGTGGCACTGGTACCCAGCGCCGGCCTCGGACGCAGGCAGGCGGTAGAGCTGCTGCACGCCGCCGCGGCCATTGCCTAGCACCAGCGTGTCGCCCGAGGCGGCCAGGATGCACTCCTCGCTGAACGCCCAGGGGTCTCGGAAGCGCTGGCCCGGCGCCACGCGGCGCGAGTTGACGGGATCGTCCGGTCCGCCGTTGGGGCTCAGGATCCGTATCTCGCCGTCGTGCTCCATCTGCCCATGCCCCGGCGAGTAGATGCAGACGACCTTGTCGGTGCCCGGCACCGGCTTGGCATCGATCATCACCACGCCGGGCATCTGGTTGCCGTAGTAGACCGTGTGGCCCGTGCCGTCGGGGTTCACGGTCCAGAGGTGGTGGTAGTGGACCTGGCTGCGGTCGATGTACTCCCAGCGGGTGTAGAGGAGGCGGCCGTCCGGCATGGGCCAGGGCGTGTTGTCGTGCTCGATGTTGGCGGAGAGGGGACGGATGCCCTGTCCGTCGTCGTCGCACCGGTAGAGGGTCGCCACGGGCGTGCGCCAGCAGTTGACCCAGCGTCGGCTGCGGCTGCTGATGAAGGTGATGCCGCCGTCGGGCAGGTAGGAGGGCTCGAAGTCGTCGAAGGGCCCCTCGGTGATCTGCCGCAGGCCCGAGCCGTCCGGCGCGATCTCGTAGAGGTGGAAGTGCTCGGTGCCGCCCGGCCTGTAGGAGAAGAGGATCCGCCGGCCGTCGTAGCTCACCTGCGGATCGCGGATGCCGCCTCGCTCGGTGGTAAGGATCGGCCGCGTCTTGCCCGTGCGCAGGTCGAGCCGCAGGAGGCGCGCGCCTTCGTTGTACATGCGCTGGTTAGGGTCGTTAGCATCATAAGCAAAGTTAGCATACCAATGGCCGTCGTTGCCCATCCTGCGCGCCACGAAGACGACCTCGGCCACGTCCGCCATGGGGCCGGCAAGCGCCTCGCGCACGATGTCCGGCGTGGCCGCTGCGGGCCTGTCGGGCTTGTCGGAGAGCTCGATGAAGTCGTAGACCATCCAGCTGCCCTGGTCCAGCGTGATCTCGATCTGGTTCACGCCGGCCCGCACCGACCCCTCGGCGAGCGGCACGGTGAGAACGCCGCCCTCGGACATCTGCGATGGATCGACCGCCATCGTCACGTCCTGCGCGGTATCGGGCATCTGGCGCTGCATTGCCTGCGTGCCGTTGAGGGCCACGGTGATGCGGCTGGGCTCCCAGGCCGAGAGCCAGCCGATATGGAGCCACCTGCGGCCCACGCCGGCCGGCGCGTTGAAGCGTATAGTGAATGTATGGGCCGCGCCACCCGCCCAGCTGTCCTTCGTGCTGGGGTGGATGAAGGGCCAATCCCTCGCCGATGACTGGCCGACCGTGTAGACCACCGGCGCCGAGAAGCGCTGCGTGAAGGCGGTGTAGTCGCGGTCGGCGCACCCGAACTCCGAGGCCAGGTGGTCGGGAAATCCGATGCGGAAGAGCGCGGCCTCGGCGCGCGGCGCCTGGCCGGCCTGTGAGCTTGCCGCTGCGACCCGGGCGATGGGCTTGGCGGCGGCGCTCGCGGCCCCCGGGTTCCGAGGCCGGAGCGGCGATGCCGCCGAGAAGCCCAGCAGCGCCGTCAGCGCTGCCAGCATGAACACCCAGGGTCCGTTTCGCATGGCATCTCCCACTCAAAGGCCCGCATCAGGCGAGCATCAGGAGTATTGTACTAGCGGCGACGGCGCGTGACGTGTCGATAGCCTTGCTGCCCGGAGGTGGCGGGATGCACATCGACGTCCGGCTGATGGAGAAGGGCGACGCGGGGCCCCTGAGCGCGGCGTTCGAGGCCGTGGGTTGGCACAAGCCGGTGGAGCTCTTCGAGCGCTATCTGGCCCAGCAGGCCGACGGCAAGCGGACGGCGCTCCTGGCCCTGGCGGACGGCGAGCCTGCGGGCTACCTCACGGTGAACTGGCGCCCCCGGTACCGGCCGCTCCACGCCGAGGGCTACCCGGAGATTCAGGACTTCAACGTGCTGCCCCAATACCGGCGCCGGGGGATCGGGACGCTGCTCATGGACATCGCCGAGGGCCTGGCGCAGGATCGTTCGCCCGTGGTCGGCATCGGCGTGGGGCTCTATGCCGACTACGGCGCGGCGCAGGTCCTCTATGTCAGGCGCGGCTACGTGCCCGACGGGCAGGGCGTCACGACCTGCGATGTACCCGTCCATCCCGGCCACAGCGTCTGCGTGGACGACAACCTGGTCCTGCACTTCCTCAAGGAGCTACGCAGTCCGAAGGGCGGCGCGGGGGCCTGAGCCGGCTGGTTTGGCGAGATCGCGCCGCCGGGCCAACCGATCACGCGATCCGTGCTACTCACACGGTGAGGGCAGTTCATGCAGAGCGATGGGAAACGGCTACTGGCGCGGTTCACGGCGGGGGAGCGCGACGCCTACGACGAGGTCTTCCGGCTCTACGGAGGTCGCGTCACGGCGTTCGCCAGGCAGCTCACGGGTAGCCGGGCCGACGCGGAGGACCTGACACAGGAGGTCTTCGTGGCGGCGCTGGCCGGACGGTACCGGTTCCGGGGCATGTCGAGCCTCTTCACCTGGCTCTGCGGCATCGCTGTCCGCCGCCGACGAGACCTGGGACGGACGCCGCGAGTGGCCACTGTGGAGTACCGAGACGGTGACGGCGGCGAGTCCACGTCGGGCGGCATCGCGCCCGAGGAGGCGCTCGCCCTGCGCGACGCGGTGGCTGCGCTGGACCCGTTGCTGCGCGAGCCGTTCCACCTCGTCGTGGTGCAGGGGCTGACCCATCGCGAGGCGGCTGCCGTACTGGGTCGGCCGGTGGGGACGGTGAAGTGGTGTACCGCCATGGCGGCCCGAAGGCTGCGGGAGGCGCTGAGGGATGAAGAGGCAGACGGGGATCAGGGTCTGTCCGCGCGTTCGGCGCGACGATCTGATGGGCCTGTGGGCGGGCGACCTGAGGAGGGGGCCGGCCTGGCGCCTGCGGAGGCATCTGGCGAAGTGCGCCGCGTGCGCTGAGGAGTGGGCCGCCTTGCAGCGCCTGGCCGCCTCGGCGGGCGCCCTCCGTGCCGAGGCCGTGGGCGGCGCGACGGCCGACGCGATCTGGTCCCGGCGCGAAGCGGCCGCGCCCACATTCCGGTACCTCACCAGGCGGATGGTGGCGATCCTTGTTGCTTGCGCCACATCGCTGGTCGTCGGCGGCGCGGAGTTCCGGCGAGCCACGGCCCCCTCCGCCGAGGCGCTGCGGGTCGCCGCGCAGGTGGAGGCCGACAACCGCGAACTGGCCGCCGAGATCGCACGCCCCATGCCGAGCCCAAACGGGATCGACGACCTTGTCGCCGCCGCCAAGCTCCTCAAGGCGGCGGGAGGCTCCGGCCGCATGTGGCCGGGCGGCGGCCCCCAGCCCGACCTGCGCGGCGAGCAGGCCGTGGCGACCGCCAATGGACCCGCCCTGGCGCGGATGCGGCTCGGGCTCTCGCGGGAGTGCCGGGTTCGGCCGGCTATGCTGGCCTATTCCACCCACTACGGCGATCTCCGCGAGCTTTCGCGCCTGCTCCTCGCCGAGGGCGACGCCGCGGCGGCGCGCGGCGACTTTGCCGCCGTGGTGCGTTCAGGCGTCGATGCGGCCCGGCTCGGGAACGCCGCCGTACGCGGGGGCGCCATCCACGATGCCGATGTTGCCGACGCCTGTGTGCGGAATGGCGTCTGGCCCCTGGTGCGCAACCTGGAGCGGCTCGACGCGGACCAGTGCCTCGCCGCCGCGTCGGGCCTGACGTCGGAGGCGAGGCGGCGTCCGCCGATCAGCGCGGCGATCCTGCGCGAACGGCAGGTGCAACGGAAGGACCTCACCCAGTTGCCCTCGCCCGGGTGGGCCGGACAGCGCTGGCTGCTGAACCCGAAGCGTACCGAGCGGGATCTGGCTGGATACCAGGCCGCCTGGCGGCGTGAGGCCGACAAGCCGCAGGCGCTGCGCCGCCCCGTTTCCCTGCGCCGGGGCGTATGGACGAGCCTCATGCTGCCGTCCCTGGAGCGTGCCGCGTACACGCACGATGCCGCTACGGCGC
This sequence comes from uncultured Chthonomonas sp., assembly GCA_903885605.1. Classification (GTDB taxonomy): domain Bacteria; phylum Armatimonadota; class Chthonomonadetes; order Chthonomonadales; family CAJBBX01; genus CAJBBX01. Next base: position 73,487 of record CAISJD010000097.1, read on the forward strand.
ACCTCTGCTGCTTGGTGGCCGCGCTTCATGTCCGGGCCCATCGCCTGCGGCGTGGCGCACTGCCCGCGAGCCTGGCAGAGGCGGGAGTGCCCCGCGACATGCGGACCGATCCCTACACCGGCGAGGAATTGAAGTACCGCCCGGCCGCCGGCGACTTCCTGCTCTACTCCGTCGGGCGAAACCTGCGCGATGACGGGGGCATCCCGCTGCCGGAGAACCTGGCGGAGCCCGGCGCCGGCCCGCCCGGCGATATCGGCGTGGCGCGCTACGCTCGAAGCGCCGACGGGAAGTCCATCCGCGTGAACCCGGACCGGGCGCCCTATATGCTGCCTGATCCCGCCGTCACCAGGGCGGCGCCGCGATGACCGCCTCGGAGGTCTCGGTCCCGCTCGCCCTCGCGCGCCGAGTTCGTCGGGGCAGCCGGGTGCGAAGGGCCATCGAGGGCGCGCAGGCCGAGGAACCGGACCTCGCCGCGCTTGCCGAGACCTGCATCCTGAGCCTGCTCGATGCCGACGGCAGGCCCTGGCGCGAGCGGGCGGCGGCCGCCGCGGCGCTCGCCCTGGCGCCGGACGCACCCGAGCAGCGCTCCGTGGCCGTCGACGCCCTGCACCAGGCGCTGGACCGGGAGCTCTGGCAGACGCAGCGTCCGCTCGCCGGGTTGGCCTACAAGGTCGTGATCCCCCTCTGCCTGGCGCTGGGCGTGGCCGCGGTGGTCTACCTCTCCTCCCAGGGGCTCTTCCTGACCGACGGTTGGCTGGACGCGGCCTTCGGCGGCGCCGTGGTGGCAGGGATCGTCGCCTTCGTGCTCTGCCTTGTGGCCTCAGGGCTCCTGATGCCGGCACTGACGGGTATCCGTGCCTTCCAGCAGAACCGCGTACGCGCCGCCGCCGCGTGGGCGCTGGGCCGGCTGGGCGTCGCCGACGCGGCCGGTTCGCTGGCCGATGCGGCCCTCTACGGCACGCCCGGCGTGGCGCGCGCTTCGTCCGTGGCGCTGCTGGAGGTACTGCCCCACCTCTCGCCGGACGCCTACGATCCCCTGGACCCCGAAACGCCGCGCTTGCTCTGCCGCCTCCTCGGCCGCAAGGGCCCGGAGGCCGACCTCCTCCTCCTGGAGGCCCTCGGCAAGGTCGGCGGCGGCGGCGCACTGGCGGATGTGGAGCGCATGGCCCGTGCGGCGCGCACGGAGCCCGTCCGAGCCGCCGCCGAGCGCATCCTCCACCTCCTGCGCGAGCGCCGCGAGCTGGAGCGACACTCCGGCCGCCTGCTCCGACCCGCACGTGCGCCGAGGTCCGATGCAGAGACGCTGGTGCGCCCGGCCCCTCCCGGAGCTTCGGGCGACGAACAACTGCTGGTCCGGCCCGTGATTGGAGCAGGACAAGACGACCCGCGCACCGAATAGGGAATGAGCCGCGGCTCGATTCGCCGGGGAACATTGGAGTGCGCCATGCCAAGATGCCTGAAGCCCGCTATCGCCCTGCTCGCCCTCACCGCCGCGCTGGGAGCCGCCGCCGCCCCGCGCGTGGAATACCGCCGCCTGCCGCTCAAGACCTTCATGAGCAAGATGAAGGCCGGGTGGCTGGGGCAGATCGCCGGGGTATCCCTGGGCGCTCCCACCGAGTTCCGGTGGCAGGACAAGATCATCCCCGACGACGAGTGCCCGCGCTGGCAACCCAAGCTCATCAACGACGCCTTCGCGCAGGATGACCTCTACGTCGAGATGACCTTCCTGCGCACCATGGAGCAATACGGGCTGGGCGTCTCCATCCGCCAGGCCGGGCTCGACTTCGCCAACTCGCGCTACAGCCTCTGGTGCGCCAACAACGCCGGCCGCACCAACCTGCGCCGGGGCATCGCGCCGCCGGACTCGGGCCACCCGAAGTTCAACAAGTGCCCGAATGATATCGACTACCAGATCGAGGCCGACTACTCGGGCCTCATCGCGCCGGGGATGCCCCAGGCCGCCGTGGAGCTGGGCGAAAAGTTCGGCCGCCTCATGAACTACGGCGACGGCCTCTACGCCGGCCAGTTTGTGGGCGCCATGTACGCCGCCGCCTACTTCTACTCCGACCCCGTCGTCATCGTCGAGGAGGCCCTAAAGGCCATCCCCGCCCAGAGCCAGTACGCCGAAATGGTGCGCGACATGCTGGCCTGGTACCGCAACGACCCGGACGACTGGCAGGCCACCTGGCGCCTCTGCCAGGCCAAGTACCGCCTGAACCCCGAGTACCAGAAGTCCTCCAACGGCGGTATAGACTGCAAGATCAACGGCGCCTACGTCCTGCTGGGCCTCCTCTACGGCCACCGCGACCCCGAGGCCACCATGCGCATCGCCTGCCGCGGCGGCATGGACTCGGACTGCAACCCCTCCAGCGCCGCCGGCGTCCTCTTCACCGCGCTGGGCATGGAGGGGCTGGAGCCGCGCTTCTATGAGGCGCTGGAGCTCAAGCCCATCTTCAGCCACACCGCCTACAACGTGCCCCGCCTGCTGGAGGTCTGCCGGAAGCTGGCCGTGGCGGTCCTCCGCAAGAACGGCGGCAGGATCGTGCGGGAGAGCGGCGTGGAGATGATGCTCATTCCGGTGCGCCCCGTGAAGCCCACGGCTCTGGAGCTGAGCTGGGCTCCAGGCCCGATCACCGGCGCACGGTACACCCCGGCTGAGATGCGCAAGGTCACCATGCTGGCCGTCTCCGACCAGGTGCTGCAAGGCGTGAAGCGGGTGCTGCCGGGCTGGACCGTGCGCGACTGCGGCCCCGACATGGACCCCGGCTTCCGCGCCGAGTACGAGGGCAAGAAGAACGTCGTGCTGCTCCATCCGCTGGATCAGGAGATTGGCTGCACCCTCAAGCGCGTCCTGGCCGTCCCCGCCGACGGCGCTCCGACGCTGCGGATCGTGGTAGCCCGCGACACGCGCGGCGACTTCGACCTCGTGGTCAAGGTGGACGGCAAGGAGGCCCTCCGCAAGCCCATGACCAAGGAGGCCGTGCCGGGCTGTTGGGCCACGGTGACGGTGGACCTGGGCGCATGGAAGGGCAAGCAGGCCACGGTCGAGATCGTCAACCAACCGTCGGGCTGGTCGTTTGAGGCCGCCTACTTCGCCGAGATCGCTCTCGTTCAGCGCCCGTAGGGAGGTGCCGTATGTCCGGTTGGCTTATCGCGTTGTTCGTGGCCGCGGCCGTTGCCGCCGCCGCGGCGGAGGCGCAGGCGGCGCCTGACTGGGACCTGCCGGATCCGTTCCGGCTGGAGGACGGCTCGCGGGTCGCCTCCACCGCGGACTGGTCGCGCCGCCGCGCCGAGATCCGAGGCCTGCTGCTGAAGCATGAGTACGGCGCGCCGCCCACGGCCGACACGCGCGTCACCGCCGCGGTCGGCGGGGTCTCGTACCTCTTCGACGGCGCCGCGTCGCAGCGCAGGGCCGCCCTGACCACCGGCCCGGATCAGTCCATCACCATGACCGTAGAGCTGACGCTGCCCACCGGCAAGGGCCCCCACCCCGTCATCGTCTGCGGCGACGCCTGCTGGGGCTCGGTGCCGGGGCTGCAGCGCATCCTGGAGCGGGGCTACGGCGTGGCCGCGTTCGACCGCACCGAGGTGGACCCGGATACCCCCGAGCGCACCAAGGGCGCCCGCGTCGCCTACAAGGGCGAGGAGTGGGCCACGATCTCCGCCTGGGCGTGGTCCTTCAGCCGCGTGATCGACTGGCTCTGCACCGTGCCGGAGATCGACGATCGACGCATCGTGGTCACCGGCCACTCTCGCGGAGGCAAGGCGGCACTGCTGGCCGGCGCGCTGGACGAGCGGGTGGCCATCACGGCTCCCAACAACTCGGGCTGCGGCGGCGCGGCGCCCTATCGCATCGTCGACAAGGGCTCGGAGACGCTCGAGGTCATCACCAGGGCCTTCCCGCACTGGTTCGTACCGGGCCTGCGCGAGTTCAAGGACGACGTGACCACGCTTCCCTTCGACCAGCACTTCCTGCTCGCGCTGGTCGCGCCGCGCGGGCTACTGGTCACCAACGCCCTGGATGACCACTGGGCCGACCCGGAGGGGACCCAGCAGACCTTCCTTGCCGCCAAGGAGGTCTTCCGGTACCTCGATGCCGGAGGCAAGGCGGGCATCGCCTTCCGGCCGGGCGGGCACGGCCATACCGAGGATGACTGGATGGCCCTGGTGGACTTTGCCGACCATCTTTTCCGTCGCGGCAAGCCGGATCGGAAGTTTGACCTCTTGCCCTTCAACGGCGGCAAGCGCGCGTTCCGCTGGTCGGAGCCCGTGGGCTAGGCGTCCTGCAATCGTAAGCGCCGCACGGGCGTGGCGATTCATAGTCGGATCATGGAGCCGCGGCACGGCGTATTATGAACTGCGGCTCGGACGCTCTTGATCCACGGCGTACCGGCGCCCCGCGGCATCGCCCGGGCTCGTCCGCGCAGGCCGTGGATGGTACGCGCGTGCCGTTGCGCCGCACGCCCTTCGCTTGTACAATGCGCAACACGCATCTGTAGCCTCTGCCGGGGCGTATGGCCCCGTAGGTTCATGTGCGTAAGCTCAGGAAGGACATCCTATGACCATCGTCACCGTACGGTCGCTACTGGCGGCCGCTAGCATTGCGCTGTTGGCCGCGCCCGTCTGGGCGGTCGGCATTGATCTTGATCGCGGACCCGATGCCATGCTCAAGGTAGGCGGTCCCTACCGGTTCACGCTGTCCGACGCCATCCGGGCCGATGCCCAGCACAACGCGGACGTCCTCGCGGGCCGCGCGGCGCCCGACTCGCCCCTGGTTGATGCGCTCATCCGGCAGCGGGGCCGCCGATGGAACGCCAAGCCCAAGGCGAGCGGCGGCCTCTCCGCCCTCGGCGCTCCCTGGCACGGCCTCTATGCGAAGCGCGGCTTCGCCGAGGAATCGGCAGTCTACTTCGCCCCGCCGGCCTTCACGGGCAAGCAACCGTTGCCCAACGCACCGCAGACCATCGGCGCCAGCTTCATCACCCTGGGGCTCAGCGACACGTCCGGTTGGATCCCGCCGGACACCAACGGCGCTGTGGGGCCGAACCACTTCGTTACCACAGTCAACGCCGATGTGGCATTCTACACCCGCGCAGGCGCCAAGCTATCACAGGTCACGCTCGAGAGCATGTTCGCCGGCGCGATGGTAGGCGGCGGATTCGACCCGCGCATCATTTACGACCGCCTCAGCGGCCGATGGATGATCGCCGCACTCGAGATGAACTCATCAGACAAGAACAACGTCTTCCTGGCAGTCAGCAACACGTCAGACCCAACAGGCGGCTGGACCTCCTGGGAACTGGCCGTCGGCGCTACGGGCTACTTCACGGACTTCGATACCCTCGGCACCGACGATAACGGCGTCTACATCGGCGTCACAATGTTCGATGCCTCCAGCAACGCCACGTGTACGATCCTGGCGCTCCCCAAGGCCCCGATCCTGGCGGCATCGGGCGTCAGCGTCTACTCCTTCACGGGCATGACGGACTTCTACGGCACGCCGCAACCGCTACCTGCCCTGTCATCGGTCGGCGCGAGCGGCGCGGCCTGGTTCGCGGGTAGCTCCATGACCGTCTACGCCAACGTGATGTTCCGAAAGGTGACCTGGTCCGCCGGCGTGCCCTCGCTGAGCTCGTCCATCGCTGTGACCACTCCCAGCTACGGTAGCGGGCCGTACGCCAAGGCCAACGGCAGCAGCACGGACATATGCACTAACGATGACCGTGTTCAGATGGGCGTTCGCCGCGGGAACCGCATCTGGCTCTGCCGCAACGTGGGCACCAACGCCGCCGGCGCGGCCGGCAGCACGCGGTGCAGCGTCGAGTGGATGGAGATGGATGTCTCCGGCGCCTCGCCCACGCTGGTCCAGTCCGGCCGCGTCTACGACACCGCAGCTACCGATCCGCGCATGTACTACTACCCGGCCATCTCAGTCAACGGGCAGGGGCATGTGGCGCTTGGTTTCTCCGGATCCAAGAGCACAGAGTATGTGGCTGCCTACACCTGCGGTCGGCTGTCCTCCGACGCCGCCGGGACGATGCAGGCCATCGCCACAGTGAAGGCCGGGGCAGGCTCCTATAACCAGGTCGTCAGTGGGCTCAACCGCTGGGGCGACTATAGCTACACCAGCGTCGACCCCAACAACGACATGGGCATCTGGACCATGCAGGAATACACCCGCGGCACCAACAACTGGGGCACCTGGGTGGCTGAGCTCCGGTCGCCGGCGCCCACGGCCTCCAATCCCGGCGCCACGGCAACGCAGGGCCAGGCCGGCGCCTCGTTCACGCTCACCGGCACCGGCTTCTTCGATCCCGGCGCCGGCTTCGCCAACCGCCTCGGCGTGGCCATCAGCGGCGGCTCGCCCAACGGCATCTCGGGGATCGTGGCCACCTACAACAGCCCCACCAGCGTCACGGTGACCTACAACGTGGCTGCCGACGCCCAGGCCGCCACGCGCAACATCGTACTGACCAACCCGGACGGCCAGTCCACCACGGTAACCGGCGGCCTCACGATCTCCGGCGCCAAAGTGGCCTCGAAGCTGATTGTGTTCGACCGCACCGGCAACTACACCGATACCATCGCCCTGAAGGCCAACCTCTACCGCTCCAGCGACAACGCCATGCTGGGTAGCCGGAGCGTCGCATTCAGCATCGCCGGCACCAACGTGGGATCGGCCACAACCGACGCAACGGGCCTCGCCACGCTGAACTGGGCGATCACCAGCGGCGCGGCCTCCCGGACCATCGGCGCCGACTTCGCCGGTGACGCGGGCTTCCTGCCCTGCTCCGGCAGCGCGACCCTCACCTCCACCGTCCAGCCGACCAAGGTGTATGTGGTCGACCGAACCAACGTCAAGATCAAGACCTACACCGTGCTCAAGGCCTACCTCTACACCACGTCCAACGTCATCCTGCCCGGCCGCACGCTGAGCATGTCGGTGGACGGCACCTCGCTCGGCTCGCAGGTGACCAACGGCAGCGGCTACATCTCGTACGGCTACACCGTGCCCGAGGGGACGGGCGCAGGCAATCGCGTGGTGGCCTCGGCCTGGGCGGGCAACGCGGGCTATCCGGCGTCCAACAACACCGGCAAGCTGGGCGTGGTCCAGGGCAACCTCTACATTTGGCCCTACGTCCGCAGCGGCAAGCGCGGCACGGTACACCCGCTCAAGGCGTACGTCCGCAGCCTGCCGGACTACGTGATCCAGCCCGGCAAGTCAATCACCTTCAAGGTGAACGGCTCCACCATCGGTTCCGCCAACGTGGCGGCCGACGGCTGGGCCACGGTCAACTGGTCGATCCCGGCCGGCGAACCCGTCGGCTCCCACACTGGCACGGCGGCGTTTGCCGGCGATGCGTGGTACGCCGCCGTGTCGGCCAACACGGCGTTCAACGTCGTGCTGTAGTACCTGCCGCCGTGCCCGGTCGCAAACAGAGCGGCCCCGGAGCAACCTGAGCTCCGGGGCCGTTCGCCTTCGGCGGTCGTGTCGGCTATCATGGTGCGGAGGGGACCAGTTGCCATGATCGATCCCACAGACCCGCCGATTCGCGAGTTCGCCGACCGGGGAACCATCTGGCTCCTGGAGTCGCCATCCAACCTGCGTGACCTGGTGGCCATGGCCGCGCGGGAGCTGGCCGAGTCGCTGGCCTTCGACAAAGCGGAACGGGTGAAC
>CAISJD010000098.1 GCA_903885605.1 uncultured Chthonomonas sp.
GGCGCTGAGACGGGCGACGTGATGGGAGTGATGGACGGCGCCATCTCTCGCTTCATGGGCGCGTACCTGCGGTGGCCGGAGCGCCGGGAGTAGTCGAATGACACAGAGCAAGCCCTCGACGTTCTGCACGACGCTGTGGGCGGCGCCCCTGCTGGTCGCCGTCGGCCTGGCGCTTCTCGGCTGCAACGGGGCAGCCGCCAGACGCGCGGAGCCCACGCAGCCCGGTGTTGCCCAGGTCGCCAGGGCTGCCGCGCCGGCATTCGACGCCGACTACGCTTGGAGCGTGCTCCTGAAGCAGTGCGAGTTCGGCCCAAGGCCCGTGGGCTCGCCGGCCCATCGCAAGACGCGCGACTACCTCGTGGCCGAGATGCGTAAGCATACCGAGACCGTGGTTGAGCAGGACTTCACCTACAAGGAGATGCCGCTAACCAACGTCATCGGCATCTTCGGCCCGGCAGATCGGGCGCCGATCCTCCTCTGCGCACACTGGGACACGCGGCCTACCGCCGACATGGAGATCGACGCTGCCGCGCGTAAGACGCCCATCATGGGGGCAAACGACGGCGCCTCAGGCGTGGCCGTGCTGCTGGCCCTGGCCAAGTCCTTCAAGGCACAGCCGCCTGCGGTGGGTGTAGCCGTGGCGCTGCTCGACGGCGAGGACTACGGAGACTTCGAGCGCGACGAGGGCGTCTTCCTCGGTTCGCGCTACCTCGCGAAGAACCTGAAGCCGGTGGGCAAGCCAACCTACGGCATCCTGTTGGACATGATCGGTGACAAGGACCTGACCATCTTCCGTGAGCAGAACTCCGAGGAGCGTGCGCGGCCCATCAACGACAAGGTCTTCCGCATCGCCTCCGAGCTCGGCCACTCACGCAGCTTCCGGGACCGGATCGGCTACGCCATCACGGACGACCACCTGCCGCTGATCGCAGCCGGCATACCGACCATCGACCTGATCGACTTCGACTATGGCCCATGGCACACAGTGGACGATACGGTGGATCGATGCTCCAAGGCGAGCCTAAAGGTGGTCGGGGAAACGGTGGGGGAGACGGTCTACAGGGAGAAGAAGGCGCGGCCCGCTAGCCCGTAAGCCGGCCGTCCTGCCATCGAAGCTCCGTGACGGCAGGCGCGACGGCGTAGCCAAGGACCGCCCGTGCCTGGGCGCCGAAGCGTGCGCCGTCGCCCGTCGTACTCAGGACCAGCCTGCCGGCCGTTGTTCCCGCGGGCCCCACGGACGATATGGCCTCGCGGGCCGCCTCGGCGGCGGGATCCACCACATGCATCGTCCAGCCCATGGCAGACGCGGCCGCCTGAAGATCGGGCAGCAGTAGCGGGTAGTGCGTACAGCCGAGGATCAGCTGCGCGGCCTGACCGCGTAACGGAGCCAAATACCTGCGGCACGCGTCCAGCGCCTCGGCAGTGCCCGTGAGCCCGGCCTCGACGATGGGCACGAACTCGGGGCAGGCGACCTCGATGACCTGCGTCCCGGGCATGGAACGCGCCAGCACCCGCGAGTAGGCCCGGCTTGAGACGGTGCCGGCGGTTGCCATGACGCCCACCGCGCCGGGCGGGCCCAGCATCGCTGAGCGTACGGCCGGCTCGATCACCCCGTGGCACTGGATGTCAGGCAAGGCCACGCGGACCGTCTCAAGGGCTGTGGCCGACGAGATGTTGCAGGCCATGACAACCGTGCCGCAGCCCTGCTCTCGGAGGTAACGGCTGATCGCCTCGGCGAAGACTCGAATCTGCTCCAGAGGCCGGGGTCCATAGGGCACGTGCGCCTGGTCGGCCACATAGAGGATGTCGGCTCCGGAAGCCTGGCTGAGCAGTTCGCGGACTACCGTGAGGCCGCCGAGGCCGGAGTCGAAGACGCCGATTCGTGCCGAAGGCATGCTACTGCGGGTATTCCGAGGCCGCCGCCACCGGCAGATCGGTCCAGTCGCCACTATGGTCGCCTACGAACGGCTTGCCGTCCAGCACGACCGAGAGCTCGTTGACGGCGGAACACCCGCGCAACACCCGCAGAAGGGTATGCAGGGCCATCGACTCCGTCGTGTCGCCTGCGCCGTTGATGCCCGCGGCTTCGGCGCTGAGTTCAACGATGGCCTTGCCGTGCTCGATGCGAAGCGAGACAACCCGCGAGCCCTGCGGAAAGCCCGCCTCGGGCGTCATGGCGGCACCAAGCTGCTTCGTGAGCAAGGCAACCACGGGGTCGGTCGTCTGCACCGGCCCTTCTGTTGCCTCCATCGCGGACTGATCGGCGTTGGGATGATGGACGACGGGCTTCGGCGGCCCGCCGATCCACCGCAGGGCCACGACGTAGCCCGCTGCCGTGATCAGCGCAACGACGATCAGGGCTCCAAGTACCTTCTTCATTGCGGTTCACCAGGGATGGAGCGGGGTGCGCCGCTCTCCACAAACTGACGGATGCCTGCGGCCACTGCCTCTGCGGCACGACGCTGCCATGTGGGGTCCATCAGCAGGGCGCGATCTCGGGAATGGTTCAGGAAGCCCATCTCAACCAGAGCCGCCGGCACGTTGGCGTTCCGGAGTACTGCCAGGCCCGTGGGATAGAGCCGGCCGTCGGCCCGGGCGCCCTTGTTTGGGATGCCCGAAACCACCGCCAACCGGTCGATCACCAGCGTCGCCAGCATCTGCCCCATCTCGCTGCCTGTGTGGTAGTAGGTCGTGCTGCCGGATGCCGTCTCCGGCGTTGGACAGGAATCGATGTGCAGGCTCAGGAAAAGGTCACCACCTACGGTATCGGCCACTGCCGGCCGTGCGCTCAGGGGCACGTCCGTGTCGTCGGAGCGGGTCATCACCACCCGCGCGCCCATGGAAGCCAACGCTTCCTGAACCAGTGTGGCGATCTGGAGGTTCAGCGCCTTCTCCTGGACCACAGTGCCATCGGCGGACGACTGGCAGCCCGGCGCGCCGCCGCCGTGCCCGGGATCGAGGACGATGGTAGCCTCAGCCATGCGCTTGCCTAGCCCCTTCGGAGCCGAGACCAGGCATACCAGCCCCCGCTGGTTGGCGCTCTCGATGCGCACGATGGAGACCGACCGCAAGTCCAGGGAAACTGTGACAGCGCCCGGAGACTTGGCGGAGGCCTCAACACGAATGGCGCCTACCAGCGGGTGATCGGCCGCCAGCGTGCGGGGCTGAGCCAGGGTCGTGTTTGGCAACTCGATGGTCGCGGCCCGGGCGGTGTCCGTCACACGCAGCAACGGCTGCACAGGACCGGACGTGACGATGATGACACGAGCCACACGATCAGTCACCCGTACGAACTGGACATCCTGAAACTGCACAGGCGTCGCCGGTTGCGGCTGCACAGGTGTCGGAGCCGGAGCCGTTGGGCCTGGTACGCCTGATGGCGCGGAGCCGTCGATGGGCTTGGCGGGTTGCACGCCGCCGGGTGGAGCCTGCTGCGGCTTGGGCGACGGGCCCTGAGTCGATGGCGGCGGAGACGGGCGGGCGTCGATGCTGCCGGCCTGCTGCGTCGCGGCCGCGGGCGGCGGCACGGTGGGGGCAGGCGGGCGCGGCTTCTCCGCCTCGACCTTCGGCGCGGGCGGAGGAGGCGTCGCCGCTGCGACAGGCTTCGCGGGCGCCGGGGCCGGCTTAACGTCGGGAGGCGGTTCTGAGGCGACCTTGCGGCCCTCGGGCGTAGAGATTGATGCCACCCCGTCCCTCACGCTGACGGCCAGTTGCAGGTCATGGCGCAGGGAGGAATAGGGCGCCATGCGGCCGCCGGCCAGTTTCGCGAGGGGAATCTCCAGCGCCTTGCCGGCTCTGGTCGTAGCCGTGGCTGTCTCCTCGTTGCGAGAGAGGACATAGCTCAGGGCGAGCGCCCTGAGGGCCTCCAGCGGGAGGTAGATCTCGGCGCCGTCCTGCGCGCCGGGCTTGGCCAGCCGCTTGCCATCGATCACGATCTCGAGCGGTTGCAGCACAGGGACCGCGCAGGCAACCCCAGCCGCCGCCCAGAGGAGCGGCAGCACAGTGAGCATGGCGCCGACAAGGCCTAGCTGATTACGGAGTCGCATGGTTGAATGAGTACCTGGAACTCACGATAATACCTGACGCATCACCGAATCGGCTCATTACGGCACACCAATGAGCGCCTTCAGCCGCGCGCGCAGGAGGCCGTACCGGTTGTCGGACTGATCGTTCCGCACCGCACGGGCGATGGCGCGCTTGTCGCCGACCAACACGCAGAGCCGTCGGGCTCGGGTCATGGCGGTGTAGAGCAGGTTGCGCTGAAGCATCATGTAGTGGCTCATATCGAGGGCAATCACCACGGCGGCGAACTCACTGCCCTGGCTCTTGTGAACAGAGACGGCGTAGGCGATCTGCAGTTCGTCCAAATCGTCCTGACCATACTCTACCGGTCCGTCGCCGTAGTCCACGGAGAGTAGCCTGTCCTCCGCGTTGATCGCCGTGATCGAGCCCGTGTCGCCGTTGTAGACCTGCCGGTCGTAGTCGTTCACCGTCTGCATCACCCGGTCGCCCACGCGGAAGGTGCGGCCGCCGCGTGTCACTTCGGCCTTGGTCGGCGCCGCGGCGTTCATGGCCGCCTGCAGCTGTTCGTTCAGGGCTGCAACCCCGGCGGGACCGCGGTACATGGGCGCCAGGACCTGGATGCTCTCAGCCGTGTAGCCCAGCCGCGGAAGCGAACGGGCCGCCGCCTGGACGGTTCGCTGCGCCGTCTCCTCGGCGCCCTGCGCCTCGATGAACACGCAGTCGTGCTCACGGTGCGAGCGGGCGTCCTCAAGCCGGGGCATGCGCCCCTGGTTGATCTCATGCGCATTGAGGACGATGAGGCTGGCTGCGGCCTGGCGGAAGATCTGGTCCAGGTGGCAGACCACGATGTCCTGCGTGGCGATGAGGTCGGCCAGGACGCTGCCCGGACCCACCGAGGGCAACTGGTCCGCATCACCCACGAGGATCAGCTTGGCGTGGTCGGGCGCAGCGTCGAAGAGGGCGTGGGCCAGGTGCAGGTCCAGCATGGACGCCTCATCGACGATGATCACATCGCAGTCGAGCGGATTGGAGTGATCGGCGGCAAATGCCTGGCGGCTGGGGTCGAACCGCAGCAGGCGATGCAGCGTCTGCGCGGAGCGGCCCGTCACCTCGGCCAGCCGCTTCGCCGCCCGCCCGGTGGGGCTCGCCAGCGACACCGTGAGGCCTCGCGCCTCAAGCGCCTGCACGATGAGGTTGGTCACCGTCGTCTTGCCGGTGCCGGGGCCGCCGGTGAGGACCATGAGAGGGTGCGCCAGCGCGAGATGCACGGCCTGCCGCTGCGCCGGACTGAGCTCCAGCCCCTGCATGATCTCCTGGTGGCCGAGCCAGGCATCGACCTTCTCGGGTGCCACGGGCCGTTGGCTACGGCTGTTCGCCACGCGCGCCACGGCCCGCGCCAACTCGTTCTCCACCTCCCACAGCCCCGGCGTGTAGATGGCATCCTGACCCAATGCCGCGTCGCGAACCAGCTGCCCCGACGCCGTCATCTGGGCGAGCACGGGCTCCACAGAGGCAGCCTCTACCTTCAGGAGGCACGTAGAGCGCTCCAGCAGGAGTTGCGCGGGCAGAAAGGCGTGTCCCTCCTCCGTGGCGCGAGAGAGGGCATAGGTGAGCCCGGCTGCGATGCGCGCGGGATGGTCGGTCTGGAACCCGAGGTGCTGGGCGATCTGGTCGGCCTTGATGAACCCGATGCCATGCACGTCGTGGGCCAGCCGGTACGGGTTGGCCTCCACCGCCCGCACGGCTCCGCTCCCGTATGTTCGATAGATGCGAGCGGCATAGGCAGACGAGACGCCGTGGCTCATGAGGAAGAGCATCACCTGACGCACGGCCGACTGCTGCTCCCATGCCTTGCGGATGCGAGCGGCCCTACCCGGCCCGATGCCGGGCACCGACTGCAGGCGCGCCGGGTCCTGCTCGATGACGTCCAGTGCGTCGGCGCCGAGGTGGCGAACCAGAGCCTTCGCCAGGCCCGGTCCGATGCCCTTCACGAGGCCCGAGCCGAGGTAGCGCTCAATCCCGGCGGCACTGGAGGGACGCACGCTCTCGTACCGCTGCACCTCGAACTGGCGGCCAAACTGCGGGTGCATACGCCACGCCCCGTAGAGCCGCAAGGGCTCCCCGGCAAAGGGCTCGCCCATCGCGCCGACCACGGTCACCGGCTCACTACGCCCGTCCACCTGCAGCTTGGCCACAGTGAACCCGGCATCGTCGGCGCGATAGGTGACCCGGTCGAGCACCCCCTCGATCACGTCCGGCGCAGCGGGTCCGGCAGCCTCCTGCCCGGTGGCGGCACACATGGGCGTCAGCCGCGCAGCGCCTCAACGGTCCGTTGCAGCCCGCGCTCCAGCGTCCACTGCGGCCCGAAGCCCAGGGTCTCACGGGCTCGTGTCGTGTCGGCGGCCGAGTGCTTGATGTCGCCCACCCGCTCCTCCGCATGGACGGCGGCGACGCTGGACCCCGCGGCCTCCACCACTGCGGCTGCCAGCGCGGTCACGGTGATGGAGCGCCCACCGGCGATGTTGAAGAGCTTGCCCGCCGCGCCGTCGGCCGTTGCAGCCAGCAGGTTGGCCCGCGCCACATCCTGAACAAAGAGGAAATCGCGGGTCTGCAGGCCGTCTCCAAAGATCGTCGGCGCCTCGCCCCTCAGGGCCTTGTCAATGAACTTGGGAATGGCTGCGGCATACTGGCTGTCAGGCCGCTGGCGCGGGCCGTAGACGTTGAAGTAGCGCAGAGCGACGGCCTCGAAGCCGTAGAGCTCCCAGAAGAGGCGGCAGAGGTGCTCACCGTAGAGCTTCTCGAGGCCATAGGGCGATGTTGGGGCGGGCAGCTCGTCTTCGGGCGTGGGCAGGCGCAGCGTGTTGCCGTAGACCGCCGAACTGGAGGACATCACCAGCCGGCGCGCACCGGCCGCCTGCGCCGCCCGCAGGACGTTGCGTGTGCCGTCGATATTAACGCTGTCCGCGGTCACCGGATCGGCGACGGAGCCCGGCACTGAGATGAAGGCCGCGAGGTGGAACACAAGCTCAACGCCCTCGGCGGCCTCGGCGCAGGCCTGTTCGTTCCGGATATCGCCGCGCACAACCTCGATCTGTCCGGTAAGATGGTCGAGGTTCGAGGCGCGGCCCGTGGTGAAGTCGTCCAGGACCCGCACCTGTGCGCCGTGGGAGACCAGCGCCTCCACGACGTGCGAGCCGATGAAGCCCGCACCGCCGGTGACAAGCGCCTTCACGCCCTGGGGCAGGGCGATGACTACGTCGGAGCCGGATGGCATGTCTTCAATTCCTCCGTGGCCGCCGTCCGCGGACGAACCGGCACATCTCAGGATACCAGTGGGAGGGCCCGATGCTTGAGTGGGTTGTGACGGAGGCCCAGGCCGGAGCGCGCGCCGACGTCGTCATCGCCGAGTTGGCGGAGGTCACGCGAACGGCCGCCCAGCGGCTGATGGCCGACGAGAGCTTCCTCATCAACGGATTGCCCGCCAAGCCGTCGGCGCGCCTTCGGCTGGGTGACGCGGTGAGCGGCGAGATCCCGCCGCCGATCCCTTCGCATGTCGAGGCCGAGGTCATCGAGCTGGATATCGTCTACGAGGACGGCGACATCATCGTCATCAACAAGCCGCAGGGCCTGGTGGTGCATCCCGCTCCGGGCACGCCGTCGGGCACCGTCGTGAACGCGATCCTCGCCCACGCCACGGACCTATCCGGCATCGGCGGCGAACAGCGCCCGGGCATCGTCCACCGCCTCGACAAGGACACCTCGGGCCTGCTCATGATCGCCAAGAACGACCATAGCCACGCGGGGCTCCAGGCACAAATCCAGACGCGCACGGCGTCGCGGCTCTACCTGGCGCTGGTGCACGGCACGCCGCGCTTCAACGAGGCCGAGGTCGATGCCCCCATCGGCCGCCATCCGGTGGACCGGAAGCGGATGGCCGTGCTGTCGCCGGGCGCCTCGGGTGCGCGCTCCGCACAGACACGGCTGCGAGTGCTGCAGGCCCTGCCCGACGCCGCACTGGTGGAGGCGGCCCTGCGGACGGGCCGCACCCACCAGATCCGCGTCCACTGCGCCTACACAGGCCATCCGGTGCTGGCCGACCCGGTCTACGGCGTCGCCACGCTGGACCGCCGCTGGTTCGCTGCGCGCGGCATGGCGCCCCCCACCGCGCAGATGCTCCACGCTTATAGGCTCAAGCTGACGCACCCCCGCACCGGCGAAGCTCTGCAGTTCGAGGCGCCCATGCCCGAACCCATGCGCGCGGCGCTCCTCGCTTGCGGCGGTGAGCCGGGGTCGCTCTAAGGGCGCACGTCTCCGAAGCGGATGCGGCCGAACCTATCGGGCACGTGGAAGTTGGCGGGCGTCGCCAGCGTTGCGCTCCAGGATTGGTACTGAACGGCGCGCGCACGGTCGATACGGAACAGGTTGGCCCGCCACTCGTCGCCGGGATTTGGCGTCCTGCCGCCGGGCAACGATGCCAACGGTACGCGAAGCTCCACCGACCACCAGTCTGAGCCGGAGTCGCCTGTATTCGCAGGTCTGGAAGCCACGTGGCCCTCGACGCGAACTCCGCCGGCGAGCCCCGCGCACTCCCAGTCGCGGTTCACCACCATGGTGTTCCGGACGCGGTCGGGGCTGCTGATGTCGGCGTCGAACGTCACGCCCAACGGGTTCACCTCGATCTCCTGGTAGCGCCGCACGTCGCCGCCCGGGGCGATGAACAGCTCACAGACCTCCTCGTCGTAGAGCGGGTCGTCGTGCTGCGTGTACCCGGCCCAAATGTCGCGATCCAGGCAGAAGAAGCCGACGTAGAGCGCCGTCGGGCTATAGAGCAGTCCCGCAGCCGTCCAGCGCCGGGCGCCGGGATTGTCGGCCGCCTCGTCGGCGAGGTCGCGGCCGGCGGCGGCGAGGTCCCGTTGGTCGGACGGGAGGCGGCCCGCCCTGGGCCGGTAGGCAGGCGCCAGCCACAGCGTCTCTGCAAGGCCCCAGACGGACTTGAACAGGTCGCCGTCCGGCTCAAAGTCCTCGGCAATCCACGCGCAGGTCACGGTCGGTAGGTGCATCGGGTCAGGCATGGGTGTCTCCCTCGGTACGGTTGTCCCTGCCGCCCCGGCGGGTGCGCCTCTCGCCCAGGTAGGCGAAGAACTCCTGCCCTTCGCGCAGGCGGCGGGCCAGCATCTGGCGATCAACGGCCATTTCGCGGACGATCCTGAAGATGGGCTTGAAGCGGAAGTAGAACCGGGAGTACATGCGCGCCACGGCGTCTTCCATCTCGTCGATGCTCAGGTTGGGGTACTGCAGCGAACCGGTCTGGATGCCCGAACCCGCCACCATGGCATGGTCCCGCATCCAGCCGCCGGCAATCGCGTCGCGATAGAGCTCGGTGCCGGGGTAGGGCGCCGCGATCGAGACCTGGATGGTGTGCGGGTCCAACTCCTGCGCGAAGCGGATGGTCTCTTCGATGGTCTCGCGGGTCTCGATGGGCAGGCCGATGATGAAGGTCCCGTGCACCTTGATGCCGAGCTTCCGGCAGTTGGCCATGAACTGGCGGGCCATATCGAGGCGAATGCCCTTATGGATCCTGTCCAGGATCGCCTGGTTGCCGGACTCGAAGCCCACCAGCAGCAGGCGCAGGCCGCAGTCGCGGAGGGCCTTGAGCGTGTCGAAGTCCACGTGCGCCCGTGCGTTGCAGGACCAGGTGAGCCCCAGCCGCTTCATACCGCGCCCGATCTCCACCGCACGGGCCCGGTCGGCGGTAAAGGTATCGTCGTCGAACATCCACTCGCGCACGGTCGGGAAGAGGCGCTTTCCCTCCTCCATCTCGCGGAGGACCACCGCCGGTGACTTGGCGCGGTACCGGTGGCCGCCGATGGTCTGCGGCCAGAGGCAGAAGCTGCACCGCGCCGGGCAGCCTCGGCCCGTGTAGAACGAGATGTAGGGGTGGAGCAGGTAACCGATGGAGTAGTTGCGGATGTCCAGGTCGCGGCTGTAGACCGGCAGCACCGAGGGCATCGTGTCCCAGTCGGTGACCATCGGACGGTCCTCGTTGTGCACGACGGCGCCGTCGGCGCGGCGGTAGGAGAGCCCGGCGATCCGGTCCATGGCCAGGCCCTGGGCAAGCTCCACGCAGGTATGGTCGAACTCGGCGCGGCAGACGAAGTCGAGGCACGCTCCCTGCCGCAGGGTCTCGTCAGGCAGAACGGCCGTGTGCGCGCCGAGGAAGCCCACAAGGGTCTCCGGGCTCTGCTCCTTGATCGCCTCGGCGCACCGAATATCATTGGCCAGGGACGGCGTGCTCGTGTGGATGAAGACCAGCTCGTATCCGGCGGCCTCTTGCAGCACCGCGTCAACCCCGAGGCCGTGCGGCGGGGCGTCGATCAGCCTGCTCCCCGGCGTCATGGCGGCGGGCTGCGCCAACCAGGTGGGGTACCAGTAGGAGGTGATCTCCCGCTTGGCCTGGTAACGCGAACCCGCGCCGCCGTCGAAGCCCGAGAAGGAGGGTGGACCGAGGTAGAGTGCGCGCCTCACGGCGCCGCTCCGTTCGCGCCGCGCCTGAACCGGGCTCGAAGGTCGTCGGCCACGGTGTAGACCGCCGGCACCACAAGGAGGGTCAGCACAGTGGAGACCGTCAGGCCGCCGATGACCACCGTCGCCATCGGGGCACGCAGCTCGGCGGCGTCGCCGAGGCTCAGCGCCACGGGCGCCATGCCCACCAGCGTGGTGATCGTGGTCATCAGGATGGGCCTGAGCCGAGCCGAGCCGGCCTCGGCGACGGCTATGTCACGGGGGATGCCGCGCCGCCGCAGCGTGTTGGTGTAGTCGACCAGCAAGATGGCGTTTCGCCCCATGAGCCCGCAGAGCATCATCACCCCCACCATGGTGACAAGCGACAGCGTCTGCCTCGCCAGCACCAGCGCCGCCAGGCCGCCCACCAGTGCCATGGGGAGCGTGAGCATGACCACCAGCGGCTCCAGCAGGGAGTTGAACAGCGAGGCAAGCACCGCGAAGACAAGCAAGACGGCGAGAGCCAGCGCCCCGGCAAGGTAGGGCAGGTTGTCGGCCATGGCCTCCGATTCGCCGCCGAAGCGGTGCGCGACGGGACCTAGGTCGAGCCGCGCCAGTGCGGCCTCGATCTCCGTCTGGGCGTCGCCGAGAGGCACTCCGGGCGCGAGGTCCGCGGTCACGGTGATGAGCCGGCGACCGTTCAGCCGGTCGATACCCACCGGTCCCGACCGGCGCTCAAGTGTGGCCACGTCTCCCAGGGCCACCGCCGTGCCGCCGCTGAACCCGACCGGCACGTCCGCCACCGTCTCGGGCCGGGATCCGTCGAGGCCACCGGCCCGGAGGCGGATCGGCACGGACGCGCCGTCCAGCATCATGGTCGTTGAGGCGTCGCCCTCGATGGCGGTGCGCAGGATGGAGCCCGCCACTGCGGGAAGGACCGACGCCGCAGAGGCTCGGAGCGGATCGACGCGCGCCTGCAGTTCGGGCTTCCCTTGCCGATAGGAGGTGTCCGCGTTCAGGATGCCCGGCACCCGAGCCACCGCTGCACGGGCCTTCTCGGCGGCTCCGGCGACCTCCTGCAGGTCGTCTCCGGTCAGCTGAAGCTGGATCGCGCTACCGACGTTGGCCACCGACCTCAGTGCTGTGACCGTGATCCGGGCGCCCCGCACATCGGAGAGCTGGCGGCGTGCCCGGTCGGCCACGTCGGTGTCGGAGATGGTCCTGACAGCGCCGCCCAAAGGGGAGAGGCCGAACCGCTGCATGGCGGAGGCACGGGCCTGCAGGTCCAGCGTGATCTGCGCCAGGTGAGAGCCCTCCTGGGGAATGGCGCCGAAGCCGCCCAGGATGCGGCCCAGCGTCGTCGCCACGCCGGCGATGCCCGGCACACGGGCCAGGCGGGCCTCCACTTGCCGCGTCACGGCATCGGTGGCCTCCATCGAGGCTCCCACCGGCAACTCCAGCAGAACGCTCACCAGACCCCTGTCCGTCGCTGGTACGAACTCGGTGCCGAGGAACGGCGCGCTCACAAGCCCCGTGACCAGCAGCGCCGTGGCGCCGGTGGCGATGACCCACCCCCTGCGGCGAACCGCCCACGCTACGGCTCGCCGGTAACGGGCCGTGCCGGCTCCGAGGCGCGTGTCGCCGGAGCGCGGTGTCCGGCGCCGGTACCAGCGCGCGGCCAATGCCGGGGTGACTGTGAAGGAGACAAGGAGCGAGAAGAGCGTGGCGAACGCCACGGTGATGCCGAACTCGCGGAAGAAGGCCCCCACCACGCCGCCCATGAAGGCGATGGGCACGAAGACCACCACGTCGGCAAGGGTCAGGGCCATCCCCGCGAAGCCGATCTCCGCGCGGCCGTTGTACGCGGCCTCCTCGGGCGCCTCCCCGGCCTCCAGGCGCCGCGTGATGCTCTCCAGCACAACGATGCTGTCATCCACCAGGATGCCAACGCTCAGCGACAGGGCTAGCAGCGTCATCTGGTTCAGCGTGAAGCCTCCGGCATGCATCATCAGGTAGGTTGCGACCATGCAGGCCGGCAGCGCCAGGGCCACGATCATCGTACCGCGCACCTCGCGAAGGAAGAGCAGAACCACCAGCGTCGCGAGGAGGGCGCCGAGGAGCAGCGTAACGTTCACATCGTGGAGCGCGCGTCGGACGACCACCGACTCGTCGCAGACCACCACCGGCGCGGCGCCGCCGGGCAGCGAGCCGTCACGGGCAGCCCGAGCCAGCACGGCGCGGGCGCGGTCCACCACGTCCATGGCGTTGGCGTCGGCCGACTTGGTGAGGGTCAAGCCGATGCACTCCCGGCCATTGATGCGCGATCCGGCGTCTCCCAGCTGGAGACCCGTCACCACCGTAGCCACGTCGCCGATGGTGAGCGGCGAGGCGACCCTGTCCCTGCCGGGCAGGCCGGGAATGGGCAGGTTCGGCATCAGTTCCTGCGCCATCAGACGTTGCGAGGGGATCATGGCCCGCCGGACGTCGTCCAGCGACCGGAACGATGCCTCCGTGCGGTACGCGGCCTCCAACCCGCCGCTCTGCAGGGAGCCGGATGGGACGCTACGGTTTGACGCCTTCAGCGCCATGCCCACATCATCGAGAGTCAGACCCAGGCCCGTAAGGGTCGGTACGTCGGCCAGCACGCGGACCTCGGCCTGCGGGCCGCCCGTCACTTCCACCGTCGCTACTCCCGGTATGCGTGCCAGCCGGGGAGAGAGATATCGGTCCACGGCTCGCCGGAGCGCCGCCGCGTCGCCGATGGAGGGTATGGCGACCTGCAGGACCGGTTGAGCGTTGATATCCAGCTTGGCGACGATGGGCGGCCGGACGCCCTCCGGCAGCGTGGCCCGAGCCAGTTCGATCCGCTCGCGGACCATGGTCTGGGCCTGGTTCAGGTCTGTGCCGACCGCCAGGTCAAGGCTCACGACGGAGAGCGACTCCTGCGAGCTCGAGTAGATATCGCGAAGCCCCGGAGCTGCCCCGACGGCCTCCTCAAGGGGCCGCGTCACGGCGGACTCCACCTCGGCGGGCCCCGCGCCGGGGTAGACCGTCACCACCGTCAGCGTCGGAATCTCCACCTTCGGGTTGAGCTCCGCCGGCAGCCTGGTGTATGAGAGCGTACCCAGAACCGCGACGGCCGCCAGGCACATCCAGATGACGATCGGGCGGCCGATGGCGAGCCGTGTCAACCACATGGACGGCGCACCCTGGCCATGGACGGGCGTCTGCTCACGGTTGCCCAGCCGTCACGCGGTCGCCGTCCTTCAGCCCCTGCGGCACAGGCGTCACGACCAGGTCCGTCGAGCTCAGCCCGGTCACCGTCACGGCCTTGGCCGACGAGTCCACGACGCCCACGGTCCGACGATGCACACGGCCAGACGCCGCATCCCATACGAAGACCGTCGGCTCGGGTCCGTCTGTCTGAAGCGCCGACGCCGGTACCTGCAGCGCGCCGAGCTCAGGCGGCGCGGACAGGATCACTCGGACGTTCTGCCCCGGACCGACGCCAAGCGCCGGTCTCGTCAGGGCTGCGCGAACCAGCATAGTCCGGCCGTCGCGGGAGACCAACGGCCCCACGCGCTGCACGGTCGCCGGCGCGGCGGCGCCGGAGCCCATGACGACGCTGCAAGCCGCACCAACGCGGAGGCGGCGCGCCATCAAGAGGTTCACCGGGACCTCGACAGCGCGGCCAACCGGAGACGTGACGCGCATCAGGGCCATGCCGGGCTGCGCGTACTCGCCTGCGACGGTCGAGAGGCCGTTCACGACGCCGGCGATCGGGGAGACGACGGAGTCGGTTCCTACGCCTGACCGGGCCTGACGCACGCCGGCACGAGCCTGCGCCGACTGCGCCGCCGCGGCTGCGATATCGGCGGAGGCGACAGCCAGCGCCTGTCCCCGGGCTCTGCGGGCGAAGGCGACGGCCTGCTCAGCCAGACGAACACCGGCGCGCGCGGCCTCCAGGTCGGCCTCATTGACCTTGCCCCGCAAGGGGGCGGCGCGCCGAGCGGGAACCGCCGCCGCTTGGGCCGCCTTCAGCCCTGCCTCGGCAAGGTCAAGCTGCGACCGCGCCATGTCGGCCTGCGCCTGAGCGCCCTGCAGGTCGGCGAGGGCGATGCCGCCCACCTTGTACAGCCGCTCCAGCCGCGAGGCTGCCTCGGAGGCGACGCGGAGACCCACACGCGCCTGATCCACTCCGGCCTTCGCCTGCAGGACGCCCGCCTCGGCGCGATCGGCATCAGAGGCGGCCGCTTCGGCTCCAAGTTCCACGCCGAGCTCAGCCTGCTTCAGCTTTGCCCGCGCTACCGCCAGTCCGGCCTCCGCCTGGCTCAGCGCCGCATCCGTCTCGGTGGCGCGAGCCTCACGACCCGCGCGGGCCTTCCGGTCGACGGCGCGCGCGGCGTCCCACCCCGCCTCGGCGCCGCTCACTTGCGCGGCCAGATCGCCGAGATCAAGCGTCAGCA
This sequence comes from uncultured Chthonomonas sp., assembly GCA_903885605.1. Lineage (GTDB taxonomy): Bacteria > Armatimonadota > Chthonomonadetes > Chthonomonadales > CAJBBX01 > CAJBBX01. The sequence goes on from CAISJD010000098.1 coordinate 14,991, forward strand.
ACCTCTGCCCCGGCACGACCACGTCGCCCTCGGCCACATGCACCTTCAGGATGCGGGATGGAACCTTGGGGCTGATGGCCGCCTCGGCCTCGGACACTACCCGGCCAAGGACCTCAAGGCGCCGGCCCGAACCTGCGGGCGCCGGCCTGCGGACCGACACTCTCGCAGGCCCACTGGCATCAGGGCCGGTCTGTAGCGGCAGCTGCCGGGCGCCGCGAGATCGCATCGCTCCATTGAAGGCTGCCGCTCCGACCACGCAGGCGACCAGCAGGGCCACGCCGAGCAGGCGCCTCACGATCCGGGCTCCTGCGACACGTCGGTGTCCAGCGCGGCGGCATGCCGCTGGTCGGCGTAGGCGGCCTGCAGGGCGGCCCTGGCCTGCGCCACGTTGCCCTGCGCACGGGCCACAGCCAGCCGGGCGCCGCTCAACTCCATCTCCGGGGCCATCCTCTCACGGTAGCGCGCCAGCGTCACCTCCAGCGCCGAGAGCGCCGAAGCCACCTGCCGCTCTGCCGTACGGATCGCAGCGGCCGCGTCCTCGGCATCAGCCTCGGCCTTCTCCCACTGCAGCGAGAGCGAGCGCCGGGCCTCCTCCAGCAGCGACGCAAGCTGCTCCGCTCGCGCACGCGCTTCTGCCTGGTCGATGCGCGACGCACCGCCGTCGAGGAGCTTCCAGGTGAGGCGCAGGCCCAAGGCGGCATAGGTCGGCGCGATGAGCGGGGTGTCGGGCTGGGCGCTTGCCGTGGCGACGGCGCGCACCTCAGGCGCACGCTGCGTGGCCGCAAGCCTTCTACCGCTACGTGCCGACGCCGACTGGGCCTCCAGCAGGGCCAATTCCGGGCGCGGGCGGCACTGGGATCGGGCGACGGCCTGCAGGCCGGGATCAGCGAGGGGATCAGCGACGGCTTGGCCACGGCCCATCAGCCTGCCCAGGTTCGCCCTGGCGAGGCGTTGGCCGTTGCGCACGCGGATCAGCCCCTGCTCCGCCTCCGCCACCTCGGCGTCGGTAGCGTCGATGTCGCGGCGAGGCATCTGGCCGACGTCGGCCATCTCCTTCACGAGCGCGAGGTGCTCTCGGGACGTCGCGACGGCCGCATCGGCGATGGAGACCATCTGATCGGCAAGCCAGGCGGCGATATACGCCAGCCGAAGCTCGTGCAGCGCATCGCTCTGCGCCATCGCTGCCTCGGCGTCGGCGACACGGCCCAAGGAGCGATACCTAGCCGCTGCGTCGGCTGATCCCGCGCGGTAGAGCGTCTGCTCCGCTGACAACGCAAGGTACCACGTGCGGCCGGGCAGGAAGGGCGTCGGCTGCTGCGCTGCGGGCGCGGGGCCCTGAACGCCGCCGCCGGCCTGCAACGCCACCGTCGGCCGCGCCAGCGGGCGTTCGCGCTCCGCCGATGCCTTCGCGGCGGCATGGGCAGATCGGATCGCCCGCAGGCCGGGGCTGACGCAAGCGGCCTCGCGCACGACGCGCTCAAGTGAGAGCGGCTGGGGTGGTGGAGACGACCGAACCGGGGCAACAGACGGGACTGCCTGGCCTGCGAGCCTGGGGGCTGAGCATGCGAAGAGGCCTATGGCCAGGTATACGCCCCGAGTTCTTGGTTGCACTGGTCACATGAACGAAAAGGGCGGGATATCCCGCCCCTTGTAGGAGTTGGTAGCGCCACGGGGAATCGAACCCCGGCTTGAGAGCTGAGAACCCCCTGTCCTGACCGCTAGACGATGGCGCCACGTATTCAGTTGGCTACAGCGCGAACAGTATGGCAGACCGGTCGCGGCTCAGTCAACGCCTGTGAGCCTCATTTTGGCCTTTTTGGGCTGACCTGAGGACGTCGGTCGGCCGGTGGTATACTGGCCCAGAGGGCGACTGCGCCCGACGGCCCTCGGGGCCGCCCGCCCGGCGCCGATCGGCGCCACCGTCCGGCTGCGGTCCGCCGCGGTGGAGAGACCTGCCATCCGACAGCTTGTTCGTCTGCCCGCCGTGCGCCAGTTCGTGAAGTTCTGCATCATCGGCGCCTCATCGACGGTCATTGACGTAGGTCTCCTTAACCTCCTGGTCCATCCAACGCTGCTCTTCTCCGGCGGGCTTCACTGGATCCCCGCGCAGATCATCTCGTTCGCCATCGCGGTGGGGAACAGCTTCGTCTGGAACAGCCTCTGGACGTTCAAGGGCATGGGTACCGGCGCGAGGCACCAGCAGTTCGTCAAATTCGTGCTCGTGAACATCGGTGGGCTTCTGCTCAACGTGCTGGTCATGAAGATGGTCATGTTCACGGTCCATCCGTCGCTCTTCTACCACGGCAATCCTAGCCCGCGGCTGCTGAATGCCGCCAAGGCCGTGGCCATCGTGGTCGTATCGCTTTGGAACTTCAACGCGAACAAGCGCTGGACGTTCAACGCCAAGCCCGTCTCCGGCAACGACGAGCCGACCTAGCGCGGCCCGCCGCCTACACTGCTCCGGTAGCGCTCGTACTCGCTGCGCGATAGCGACCCGCCGCTACGAAGCCGCACTTCGTCGCCTATGCCGGGCGCCTGGCCCAACCCCGTCCGCCGGTAGAGCCGCTCCAACTCGCGTCGAGCCCGGGCCTCGGTCTCATCGACGGCCCCGGTACGCCGCGCCGGCTCTGCAGGACCGAGGCGACGACCGACCATTGTGGGTGATTTCGGAACCGTCGCGGGTTCGGACTGCGACCTGAAGCGGGTGTACGAGGCGGTGAATAGCAGTGCGAGCACTACCACGACTGCCATGGCCACGGCGACGCCCAGCCATACGCCTCCGAGGGTGGCGGGTCCGGCATCGCATCGACCGCCGCAACGCGGACACACGCCGGGCCCCGCCGTCGCCTGTCCGCAGTTCCGACAGCGGCACGGCTCAGCCATCACGGCGCCCGGCGCCCGCTCGTCTGGTATGCCGTGACTGCGGCCAGGTGGACCACCTTCAGCGGCACATCGGCGGCGTGCGCGGCGCGCTTAACATCCTCATACTCCGGCGCGAAGTGCGTCTCGGAGCCGTGCCACGACGCCACCTTCACGCGGATACGGCCGTAGGCGGTCTCCACCACCACCCACTGGCGGTCGACGCAGAGGCGACGCATGGGAGCGATGCGCAGGCCGAACGTGGAGGTTTCGAGGAACACCAACGTAGCCAGCGCGTCCACATGGCCGGGCTCCGAGATGATGGAGAGCTTGTGCGCCGGACGGCCCTTCTTCATCTGGATCGGGGTCAGATATACGTCGAGCGCGCCCGCCCGAAGCAGACGTTCCATGACGACATCATAGAACTGCGGCAGCAGGTCGTCGATATTTGCTTCGATAACGCAGACCTCGGCGGCCGGTCGGTCCGCCTCCATTTCTGCCTCGCCCAGCATGACGCGGAGCAGGTTGGGCCGCTGCTCGAAGCGCTTCGTGCCCGCGCCGTAGCCACAAGCGCCCACTCGCATCGAAGGCAGCCGACCGAACGAGGCGCTGAGCGAAACCGCCAACGCGGCTCCGGTGGGCGTCACCAGTTCGGCAGGAATCTCCACCCCGTAGGTGGGGACGCCGGCCAGCAGGGCTGTCACCGCGGGCGGCGGCACGGGGATGACACCGTGCATACTCCGGGTGACGCCGTAACCCGACGGCAGGGGAGAGCAGCGGACCTCGTCGACGCCGAGGCTCCTGAGCAACAGGCAGGAGCCCACGATATCAACGATGGCGTCCACGGCGCCCACCTCGTGGAAGTGGACATGGTCCACCGTAGAACCATGAACAGCCGCCTCCGCCTCGGCCAGCCGGGTGAAGACCGAGACCGCCTGTTGCGTTACCCCAGCGTCGAGGCCAGCCCCCTCGATCACGCCGACAATGTCGCCGAGATGCCGGTGCGGTTGGGCGGCCTCGTCCATGCGGACGTCCACATGCGTGGCCGAGATGCCGTTCACCGCGACGCGCTCGAGCCGCAGTTCCCAACCGGGTACGCGCAGGGCATCGAGGCCCCGGCGCAGTCCGGCCTCGTCCCCTCCGGCATCCAGCAGTGCGCCGAGCATCATGTTGCCGGAGATGCCGCCAATGCAATCCAGGTAGGCGAGCCTCATGGCCGGGAGCCTCCCGCATCAACCGCGGCGCCCATGCCGAAGAGGGCGGCGGCGCACCCTCCCATGAGGCCCTTCACGACGCCTTCACGCTCCATTCCGAGCCCTCGGTACGCAGCGGCCCGCACCTCGTCGCCGACGGGAGCCCACGCCAGGGTTTTGCCCTGTGGAAGCTGCAGCGAACCAAGGAGGTCGGGCAGGCGGCCGGCGGCGCGGGGGTGCACGTATGCGTCGAGCAGCCACGTTCCGGGCCAGCAGCCACAGTAACCGGCCGGCAACCGGGTCAGCGTCGCCCATCCCAGCGCCGCTCCCGACCTGCCCTCCAGCACGGCGCCCTGGACCCCTGGCTCCTCGCGAAGCATCTGCATGAACCGCACGTAGGGCGACTCAAGGTTGCCGATGTCGGCGACGTCCCAGGCGGCGGACCTGAAGACATCGCCCAGGTCGGTCGCGGCCAGGATCGCCAGGCCGGGCCAGTGGCGCCAGGCGCATGGTGCGACGACGGCGCCGGCCGGGTCGTACCAGTCTGGCGTCGGATCGGCTCCGGCGTCGACGCTGAATGCCATGAAGCCGCCGCGCAGGCTGCGGAAGCCGAACGAGTGGTAGATCCAGTAGGGATGGCTCTCAAATCCGGTACCAAGCACCAGCCGCCGGCCGCCGCGCGCACGGAAGTCGGCGTTCTGCGCGGTCATGAGCGTGCGGCAGACGCCCTGGCGACGCGCCTCCGGCACCGTGAACACGTGGCCCAGGATGCCCACACCGGCCCGCTCCACCGTCATGATGTTCGCAACGACGGACCCATCGACGGTGGCGACGTAGAACCGCGTCTCAAGCTCGTCGGCCTCGCCGGCGAACGCCGCGGCGATATGCTCCGACCACGCCGGGCCTTTATGTCCCAGTAGCGCGGTGACCTGCTGCTCATACCGGGCGTCGGGTGCGACGACTACCCCGCACTCAACGGCCCTTCCGTTGGGCAGGTACCCCTGGGTCAGAAGGCTGTACATAGGTTCACGCCTCCAGCGTTGCCACCAGCGCGGGAAGGTCTTTGGCCACCATATCCGGCCGAAGGTCGGAAGGGGTTGCCTCGATCTCCTCAAGCGTCGAGATGCCCGTCAGCACCATGGCTGCAGGTGCGCCCCACCGGCGGCCCAGCGCAATATCGGTATCCAGACGGTCACCAATCACGAGGCACTGGTCGAGACGCAACCCCTCTTGCTCCAGCAGCAGCAGCAGGGCGTGCGGCTCGGGCTTGCCGATGGTCTTCGGCTCCACACCCGCGCAAGTGGCGACCGCGGCAACAATGGAGCCGCCGCCGGGGAGTGTGCGGCCGCCGGCATCGGGATAGGTCGCGTCACGGTTCGTGGCGATGAACCGTGCCCCGCCGCGCACGATGTAGCCGTGCGCAGCGGCCAGTTTGTCGTAAGTGAAATGCCTGTCCCAGCCGACAACCACCAGCGAGACGTCGGGCTCGTCGGCGTTGGTTATGATCTCGATGCCCACGGCCCCAAGTTCGTCGCGAAGGCCCTGCTCGCCGATCACATACGCCCGAGCGCCGGCCGCGCCCTCCTTGGCCAGCAGGAGCGACGTGGCGTAGGCCGAGGTCATCACATCACCCTCGGCGGCCTCGATGCCGAACCCGGAAAGCTTGCGTACATAGTCCATTCGGGTCTTGGACGAGTTGTTCGTCAGATAGCTCACCGAAAGCCCGAGGGCCTTCAGGCGTGCGATCGCCTCTGCGGCGCCGGGGACCGGATCGTCCATGGTCCAGATCACGCCGTCCATGTCGAGGACGCAGGTTCGAAGGTCTGATAGGCTGATCGGCATCTGGCAAGGCTCCAATCGGTAAGTCTAGCGCTCTCTGGACACGCAGTACTCGGCCAACTCCGCGAGGCTGGCCCGGTAGGGGCTCGGCGGCAACAGGCTCACGGCGTCCACGGCACGGTCCGCGTGCATGCGAGCGGCCGTACGAGCGCGCCCGAAGACCTGCAGCCGCTCCATCAGACGCACGAGCGCGGTCACGTCGGCATCTGTCAGCGCAGGGTTGCCGAATGCCGCCAGTAGCCGCTCTCGGATATCCGGCGGAGCGTTCTCCAGCGCGAGGATGAACGGAAGCGTCGCGCGGCCCTCGCGAAGGTCGCTGCCGACGGGCTTGCCGGTGATGGCGGGATCGCCCAGGTAGTCCAGCAGGTCATCGGCCAACTGGAAGGCGATGCCCATGTGGCTGCCGTAATGGGCCAGTGCGTCTTCCTCGGCCTCGCCTGCATCGGCCAGGATGGCGCCGCAACGACAGCAACCCTCAAGGAAGACGGCCGTCTTCTTCCGGATGATCTCGAGGTGTGCGTCCTCCGTCAACTGCGTATCGCCGGTGGCCAGGATCTCCATCACCTCGCCCTCGCTCATCTCGATCGTGACTGCCGAGACGGCGCGCAGAATGCGACGGTCGAAATCCTCTGAGAGGAGGTGCATCGACCGAGCCAGCAGGTAGTCGCCGACGATGACCGCCATGCCGTTGCCGAAGACGGCGTTGGCTGTGGCCTTGCCGCGACGGACGGCGCTGCTATCGACCACATCGTCATGGACCAGTGTGGCCATATGCACCAACTCCACCGAAGCGGCCACCCGTGCCATGGCCTCGGTCGATGCGTCGGGCTTCAGGCACCTGGTCGCCAGGGCGACCAGGGCCGGCCGCAGGCGCTTGCCGCCGGCCAGGAGTACGTGCTCGCTGATCGAGTAGACCTGCCTCACTTGCGAGGCCACCGCATCGGTCAGTAGTCCCTCTATAGTATCGAGGTCTTCCCGGATCGGGTCGAGCCAGGAGGCGCCGCCTGGCGCCGCCGCCACAGGCTGGGCCCTCAACGACGGACACCCGTGAAGAGGTTCACTGCACCCAGCGCCAGGTCCATGACACGGACATCCACAAGGCCGGCAGCACGCATCATCTCCATGACATCCTCCCTCGAGCTGAACCGTCCGATGGATTCAGGCAGGTAGGCGTAGGCGGAACGCCTGCTCAGCAGCCCGCCCAGCGCCGGAAGCGCCGTGTTCTCGTATACCCGCACCAGCGCCGCGGCGATGCGGCCGCGGGGAGTGCCGAACTCCAGGCAACCGACAACTCCGCCTGGCCGGGTCACTCTCGCCATCTCCGCGAAACCGTCGGCCGGCCGCACCACATTGCGGATGCCGAACGCCACGGCGCAGGCATCGAACTGCGCTGACTTGAACGGCAGGGCCAGGGCATCAGCGGCGACCCACGTAACGGAGCGGGGTTCGGCGGCCTCCTTCGCGGCGGCGATCGTCAGCATGTCAACGCAGAAGTCGCACCCCACGACGGGTCCCAGGCCCGGCTCGGAGCGGCCGGCGGCAAAAGCCACATCACCTGTGCCTGCACACACGTCCAGGACCCGCATGCCCGGCCGGAGCCGCAGGCCCCGTATGAGCGCAGCACGCCAACGGTGGTGCATGGACAGGCTCATCAGCGAGTTCAGCAGGTCATACCGATGGGCGATGGACCCGAACATCGCCCGAACCTGTTCGGCCCTGCGCTCATGCCCGTCGTTCGGAGGGTTGGAGGTTGGTGGGGACATAGTGGAGGCCTGAAGTGCGGTGCGGGAGGAAGATAGGAACCGCGTGGAGTATACCTGCCGGACTGGGCGGCATCGGCCGACGCCCCACGTGCCATAATCAACCGAGGCCGGGCCTGCCGACCATGCCGCGCCTCAGTCACCACTCGGAGGGAGCACAAATGCATCGTTTCAAGGCGTGTTGGACCTTGCTGGCCGCTCTGGTCCTGCTGCCGGGCGCGGCGCTCGCAGGAGGAGTGCAGCGCGAGCAGGTCCCGGGGTTCAGTAACATCTCACTACGAGGCGGCGTCATGGCCTCGCCCCGAGGCGCAGCGCTGGTCGGGTTCGACTACCAGTTGCCCGCCATGGAGAGCCTGCAGGGCTTTGAGCCGCGGTTTGACCTTGACATCATCCTGAAGGCCAACCTGGGCGGCATCAACACCCTTGTTCCCGCGACCCTCAGCCTGATTAAGTACGTCCCCGCCACCGAAGCGTACACGCCCTACTGGGGCGGCGGCGTCGGAGCGGTTCTGGGCGGCTCCGCCAAGTTCGATGCGAAGCTGATCCTGGGGTTTGAGCTCTCGCGAACGCTAGCGGTCGAGGCCAACTACCACCTGACGACCGAGAAGAACCTGTTGACGGCCGCCGCTCGCCTGAAGTTCTGAGCCGGCCTAGTCAGCTCGCGCACCGGCCGGGATGCCCACCCTGGCATCCCGGCGGGCGTGTGCTCAAGGGCCTCACCGGTCTCGACCCGCAGGCCAACCGGCATCGCGCACCGGCTCAGACGGGTCAGGCGGCAACGTCACAAGGCCGGCCGCAGCCAGCCGCTCCAGAGCCAATGCGGTCGCCAGGAACGCCGCCAGGCCCGGGCCGATCAGGACGATCCCCACGCCCGAAGCCACCGAAACCGCAACGACGCAAGCTGTAGCCGCCTGAACCAGGTAGAGCTCCGGCCGCTGCGTCACCGTGAGGAGCAGCGCGTTGCGGATCGCCGCCCGCACTCGAGGACGGCCGCCGTCGGGGCGTTTGATCAGGCCCTCCTCGGCTGCGACCAGCAGGGGCCAATGGTAGCCGCATTGCGCGAGCCAGTGCGCCAGCATCAGCGCACAGAGGACCGTCAGTGGCACCGAAACCGACCAGCCCCGCGTGGCGTAGAAGAACGCGCCCAGCGCCGGCAACGCCGCGCCCGCCACCTGGCACGCGCTCAGCCTTAGCGCCCGGGCTGCGCAGACCCGAAACGCGCGGAACGACTCGACCCAGGAAGCCTCCTGCAGCAGCAGCGCGTGGAAAGCCATGCGAGCCGAAACGAAGCCGATCGCTGCCCAGACCAGCGTGAGGGCAGCCGTAAGGACCGGCCAGCGAAGGCGCACAGGCGTCATCGCCGCCACGCCCAGTGCGCCCGCAGCCGCCAGTGAACCCGCCAGACTCAGCGCGACGCCGAGGCCCAGTCGATCCCACCAGCCGCCGAAGCCGCGCCTCAGCGTCCGTCGCAGGCATGCCGGCGCGAGATCGCTCACAACACCGGGCCCCGCAACCACGGCACGAAGGCATCGTCGCCCAGGCCCTGCGTCTCCGCCATGGTCCGACAGCCCGACGCGACCTCGACGATACGTGCGGCGATGGTCGCTGCCACGTCCGCCATGGGCACGCCGTCGAGGATCACGCCTGCATCAATATCAATATCGCCACCCATGCGCCGCGAAACCCAGGAGTTCGTGCCGACCTTCAGGATCGGTACGGCAGGGAAGCCGATGCAACTGCCGCGGCCCGTGGTGAAGACGATCAACGAGCAGCCGCCTGCCGCCAGTCCGGTGACCGACGGAGCGTCGTGTCCGGGAGTATCCATGAAGGACAGACCCGGCGCCGTGATCGGCTCGCCGTAGTCGCAGAAGCCCCGCAAGGGCGAAGAGCCGGCCTTCAGCACGGCGCCCAGGGCCTTCTCGGTGATGGTCGTCAGCCCGCCCGCCTTGTTGCCGGGCGCAGGGTTCCCGTCAACGGTTAAGCCGTGCGCCGCGGTGTGCCGCTCCCACCAGCGAACAGCGGCCAGCAGTCGGCGGGCCGCCTCAGAATCTGCAGCGTCGGCCGCCAGGATCGCCTCGGCTCCGAAGGTCTCCGTGGTCTCCGCCAACGCCCACCGCGCCCCTGCGGCCACAAGCGCGTCGCCGGCCAGGCCCAGGGCAGGGTTCGCCGTGATGCCCGAGTTGGCATCTGAACCGCCGCAGTTGGTGCCCACCGTCAGATCCGAGAGAGGCAGGGCCTCTCGACGCTCGTCGGCGGCCGGAGCCGCGGTCTGTGCCAGCAGTTCCACGCCGCGCTCGACCGCCCTGCTCACGCCGCCGGCATCCTGTATGCCCAGCGAGGCCACGCGCCCCCGGCCTCGCAGCGCCTCCATAACGCCGCACACCTGGTTCACCTCGCAGCCCAAGCCGACTACGAGTGCAGCCGTTACGTTCGGATGCAAGACCATCCCGTGCAGGCATCGGCGCAACGTGAGATGGTCCGCGCCGCCCGACTGAAGGCCGCAGCCGCTACCGTGCACGATGGGAACAACCTGCTCAACGCCGGGCAGGCCGCTTCGGCGGAGCCGTGCGACGATGCCGCGCACCACATCGGAGGCGCAATTGGAGGCGGCCACAACGGCGACCGCGTTGCGTATGCCCGCCCGGCGCCCGGCGCGGCGGTAGCCGAGAAATGTGGTAGGCAGGCCCTGGGCAGTCCCCGCCGACTGCACCGCGGGCCGCGTGGCGCTGGGCTGCACGCTCGGCGCAAAGACCAGGTTATGTGTGTGCACCCAGGCGCCCGCCGCGATGTGGCTTGAGGCGACACCAATGGCATGACCATACTTGATGATCGGATCGCCGCGGCCGATGGCCGTCAGAGCGACCTTATGCGCCGGCGCGATCGGTTCCAGAGCCTCAACGGCGCTGTACGGTCCCGCCACAGACGCGCCCGGCGCCAACTGCTCCAGCGCTACGGCTACATTGTCCCGCTCATTCAACACAAGGGCTCTGGCCAATGGCTCACTCCCTCGCGCCTCGGTGGCGCAGTCCCGCACGGCGCGTTGACTTGCCGGCGCGGGAGCAGTATACTCTGCACGCTCGGACCCGCCCTTTGGCCGCCGCCGAACATCGTGCTACGGCGGCCTCATCCTCCCGCCTTCCGGAATGGCTGATCCATGATTGTCTATACACGTGATGATGTCGTCAAGCTCTCAGGCTCACTGGTACGCAGCGAGTGGCTCACCATCAAGGCTGCCTGCAACCTGCTCCTGAAGGAGCACCCAGAAGGCATCATCATCGATTGCGCGGATCTGGGCGACGTGGCGGGCGACGGGGCCCGAACCTTCTCCGACGCCATGCGCGATATTCGGTCCGCCGGCTCGCGCATCGTGGTCTGCAACCTGCCGGACAACGTCCTGGCAGCGCTTCGCAGCATCCCGGGCGTGAAGTCGCAACTGCCGATCGCAACTTCGATCGAGGCCGCCAGGAACTCGTTGCGCCAGTCGTCTGATGGCCACGATGAGGCCCTGCGCGGCTGCATCGTCGTTCCGCTGGCGCAGTGGACCGATGTGGGACTTGCGGTGGAGACCGCGTGCCGCATCGCCAAGGAGAAGCGCCTGTCCCTCGTCTTTGTCGCCTATCTCGTGGTGGCACGGCAGTTGGCCCTCGCGACGCCGCTGCCGGACGAGGAGGCCGACGCCACCGCCCGGGTGGACCGCGCCGTAGAGGAAGCCAGGCGCCTCAACGTGACTGCGCTGGGACACGTCGAGCGTGTGCGGAACGCAGACGACGGCCTGCTGGCCTCGCTCCGTGAGCACGCGGCGGCGGCGGCGGTCATGGCGATTAGCTCGGCGCTTCTGGACGATGCCGTTACCCGGTTGGCCGGCGATCTCATGAAGAGGGCGGAGTGCGCGGTAACGATCGCGCGCGGCCCGATCGCCCCGGCGACGCACATCTAACCGTAAGGCCCTAGTAGGAGGCGCAGATGAACGTCATCATCCTGGGTTGTGGACGCGTCGGCTCCACGCTGGCGCGCGTAATGTATGGCGATAACCACCACGTCACCGTGATCGACATGGCGAGTGAGGCCTTCCGACGGCTGGGCCCGCGCTATAAGGGCGACAGGGTGGTGGGGAATGGACTGGATGACGATATCCTGAGGCGCGCCGGCATTGAGAAGTGCGACGTCTTCGTGAGCGTCACGCAGGGCGACAACCGCAACATCATGGCTGCCCAGATCGCCAAGACCGTGTACAACGTACCGTCCGTGCTGACGAGGATCAACGACCCGATCCGGGCCCACGTCTATCGCTCCATGGGCATCGTGACCATCTGCGGCACAACCATCCTGTCGGGCCTGATGAACGACTTCCTCTCGACGGGCCGGTGGCCCATCGAGCAGGACTACAACGAGCGATACATGGAGTCGAGCATCTAGTCGGCCAACGGCGCGACAGCCGAGGAGTTCAGGGCATGTACGTAATCATCGTAGGCGGCGGCAACGTGGGTTACTTCCTCGCGAAGGCCCTGAGCGGGACGCAGCACGAGGTCCTGCTCATGGAGAAGGATCGCGTGCGGCACCGATTCGTCTCGGAGGAGCTGGGCGAGATCGCCATGCAGGGCGACGGTTGCGAGGTGCGCCTTCTTGAAGAAGCCGGCGCCGCGCGCGCCGACGTGGTGGTCGCCTGCACCGGTGACGACGAGGACAACCTCGTGATCTGCCAGATGGCCAAGATGAACTTCAACGTCGGTCGAACCATCGCCCGGGTCAACAATCCGCGGAACGAGAGCCTCTTCCACAAGCTCGGCATCGACTCAACCGTAAGCTCAACTAAGATCATCTACAACCTGATCGAGCAGGAGATTGAGGTTGCCGAGGTGATCCCGCTAGCCGCCATGCGCCGGGGCAACCTCGAGATCGTCGAGGTCGAGATCGGCCCGCGCTCTCCGGCCCTGAACATGGAGATCCGGCAGATCAAGTTACCGGAGGGTGCGCTCATCGTGGCGGTCATGCGGGACGACGTAGCCACGGTGGCTTCCGGCGAAACGCGGATGCTGGACGGCGACACGCTCATAGCGGTCTGCCTGGCGGACAAGGAACACGAGTTCCGCGAGTCGTTCTCCGAGGCGTCGGTGTAGGGGTCGCACACCATGAGACGCATTGCGACCGCGCTCGCCCTGCTTGCGCTGGCGCTCTGTGGCGCGCTCTACGCGCAGCAAGCCGCGAAGCCAAACGACGATCCCGAGCCCGACATCCGCCGTGCCGCATTCGGCTACTACTTCGGGATGGCGACAGGCGACGCCGACGGAGTCTTGCGGGCCTCGGCATCTCCGGTGCATATCCTCCGCGACGGCGCAATGGCGCAGCGGGACGAGAAGAAGCTCCGCGCCCTGCTCGACTGCGTCGCCCAGCGCCTGACTGCGACCGGCGTCACACCCGAGGAACGCGGCAAGATGGCCGCCCGAGCGGTCGCGGTCATCGACGCAGCCACACTGCAGTATATCGGCGCCAGAACGGCGACGCTGGCGTTGGTGGTCCGCGCCGGCGCAACGAAGGCGGACGGCGACCAGATGATGGAGCTTGTCCTGCACCAGAGCGGCGGCAAGTGGCACGTGGTCCAGGAGATCACCGATAGCGCGGCTGTTCCTGCCTCTCGCCTCGAAGCTGCTGAACCAGAGGCCGACACAAAGCCCTAGGCCGCGCCCTCCGGCGCACCGTCAGGCGCCTCGGGTGACGCCTTCACGATCCGGACGCGCTGAACGCGGCGCCCGTCGGTCTGCTCCACCCTGAGCTCCATGTGTTCCCACGTGGTCGTCTCGCCGACAACGGGCTGATGGCCCAGTAGCCCGAACAGGAAGCCGCCGACGGTGTCGGCATGCTCATCGGGAACCTCGAGCCCCAAGCGGTCGCAGAGGTCGACCAGCGGCACCTTCGCGTCGACCAGCATGGTGGAACCGTCCACCTGCACCAGGCTCGGCTCCTCAGCGTCGTACTCATCCTGTATCTCGCCGACGATCTCCTCCAGCAGGTCCTCCAGGGTGATGATGCCTGTCACGGTGCCGTACTCATCGCGTACCACGGCGATGTGGTTCTTGTTGACCCGGAAGTTGGCCAGCAGGTCGTCGATCCGCTTGTTGTCGGGTACGAAGAAGGGTGGCCGCATGAGGTCGCGGATCCTCGATGCCTCACCGCTCTGCGTGGCCTCCAGGGCGTCCTTGACGTGCACCACGCCGACGATGTTGTCGAGGTCTCCGTCGAAGACCGGCAACCGCGAATGGCCGCTCTTGCGCACCAGAGCGACCAGTTCAGGGATACCCGAGCTCGCCGCGATGGCCGTGATATCGAGCCGCGGCGTCATGATCCGGTGGACGGTGGTATCGGCCAGCTCGAAGATGGAGTGGATCATCTCCTTCTCGGCCGACTCGATGACGCCATGCTCTTCGCTCTGCTCCACCATGATCTTCAGTTCCTCTTCGCTCATGGCAGACACATGGAAGCTGGCAGTACCTCCGAATGGGCGCACCAGCAGGTTGCTGGCAGCCGTGACGCCGGCCACGACGGGCGAGAGGATCGTCTGCAGCACGGTGACGGGTAGCGCAGAGGCCAGGGCGAGCGGCTCGGCCTTCTGCACCGCGATGCTCTTGGGCGTGATCTCGCCCACGATGAGGGTCAGCAGGCTGACGCTGAGGACCACGATCACCAGCGCGGCCGCATCCGACACGCCGCCCAACACCGGTGCTGTCCGGGCAATCCATGCTGCCGTGGGCTCCACGGCCTTCTCCGCCGCCGTGCCTGCGGAGAAAAGCGTTACGACCGTGATGCCGACCTGCAGGGTCGCCAGCATCCTCGTGGGATGGTCTAGCAGGCCGGCCACCTGGATGGCGGCTCGGTTGCCCTCTTCGACCAGCTGCTCAATGCGCGACCGACGCACGGTGAGCAGGGCGGCTTCCACCATGGCGAAGACCCCGTTTACCAGTACCAGGGCGAGGACTGTCAGCACGTCCGACCAGGTCAGTGGATCGGCGGCCCCGGCGGCATCGGCGGCCATGGCTGACGTCGGCAACAACAGGAGGGAGAGGACAAAGGCGATCGGCAGGGCGCGGCCTCGTTCGTGGGGCAAGTCTCGTTCGCTCATCCAGGAAGCCTCAATACGGGCAGCAACGGAAGGGCGCTCCTATGTCCGTCGGCCCATGCCTGCCTGATGTAGGGCATGAGCCAGTAAATCGTGGTGGTCAGGACCAGTCCGACGAGGGCGCCCATCACCACCTCGTGGATCGAGTGGATGCGGGCCTCAACGCGGCTCTGGGCGATGATGGCGGCCAGCAGGAGCGCAAGCACAGTAACCAGCGCGCTATTGGCGGAGAAGATGACGGTAACAGCCAGGAAGAAGCCTACGGCCGAGTGGCCGCTGACGGGGCCGCCCTGCCAGAGCGCTGCGTTGGAGCGCCCAGCCCGGAGCTTGCTGATCATCACAATGGTGGCAATGACGAGGATGCCGACGATGGCAACGACCAGGGGATCGGGACGCACGGGCTGCATCCGGGCAGCCTTGGCGATGTAACGCACGGGCTTGGTGCGCAGGAAGATCAGTGAACCGCATACGGCGGCATTGACCGAGGCCACGAGAACAGCGCCGGCGGCGACATCCTTGGCCAGCTTGGCCAGGGGCTCGTACTTCTTCGAGACCATGTCGACCACCGTTTCGATGGCCGTGTTGATGAGCTCCGTGGCCATGACCATGGCGATGCAGAGCATCAGGATCAGAACGCCCATCATCTCGACGCCGAGCATCAGCGCCGCTACGAGGACAAGCACCAGCATCATGAAATGGACCTGCATATGCCTCTGCGACCGGAAGCAGTGCAGCACGCCCTCAAGGGCGTAGACGAAGCTGTCGGTTGGTAGCTTGGTGCGCATCATTGGACCGGGTTGCCGCCTTGGCTGTAGGTCGCAGTGCGCTGCATCGCGGCGCCACGCGCCCCCATGGCTTCATAGGCCAGGGCCTCCATCACGGTGAGGGCCTCAGGCGTATCGTCGTCGTAACCCAGAAGGTGGAGGCAGCCGTGCGCGGCGAGATGGACCAGTTCATCGTCGGTGCCGACGCCGCGGGCCACGGCCTGCCGATGAGAGGTGGGGTAGGCGATCACGATGTCACCCAGGGTCCCCTGTAGCGCCTGCACGGCCTCTGCGGCCGTCTCCGGGGTGATCCCACCGGCATAGCCGAAGGAGAGGACATCGGTGACGCGGTCTATGCGCCGATAGGCGCCGTTGAGCTCGCGGACGGCATCGTCGTCAGTAATTCGCACGCAGACCTCGGCCCTCCGAACGCCGTGCCGACGCAGCAAGCCGCCGATGGTGCGGCAGATGCGCGCCTTCGGCACCGGCTCCGATACGTCAGAGATCACACTCGTCGGCACGTGGCTGAACCCGCCTCCAGCGGAAAGACACCATGGTCCATCCTGGATAGGTTCATAGTACCTGAGCGTGAGCCGCCGGCGTTACCGACGCGCGAGGTTCGTCCGGAGCGGCAAGGGCCGGAAGCGATACCGTGAAGGTGCTTCCCTTGTGCAGTTCGCTGGTCACAGTCACCGTGCCGCCGTGGGCTTCGACGATGCGCCGCACGATGGAGAGCCCCAATCCGGTGCCGCCGGACTGACGCGAGCGAGCCTTGTCGACCCTGTAGAACCTCTCGAATATCCGCTCCAACTCGTGCTGCATCAGTCCGATGCCGGTATCGGATACATCGATCCGCACGATCTGGCCCTGCTGTCCGGCCCGCACGGCCAGCCGTCCGCCTGGCTGCGTATACTTCATGGCGTTGTCAATCAGGTTGATCAGCACCTGCTCAAGCCTGTCGGCGTTGCCGGCGACGCGTAACCCCGGCTCTACCTCCACATCCAGCGTCTGCCCTGTGGCGTCCGCTTGCGGAGCCAGCTTCTGTGTGACCCGCAGGATCAGCTCATCGAGCGCCACCTCGGCTTCTGTGACCGGGCGCGTCTCCGCCTCTGTCAGGGCGAGCAGGTCATCAGCGATGCGCGTCAGGCGCTGGGTCTCGGAGATGATGTTCCCAAGGAACCGCGGGGCAACGGAAGGGTCTCCCATGGCGCCGTCCTCGAGCGTCTCAGCCAGGGCACGGATGGACGCCAATGGTGTCCGGAGTTCGTGCGAAACATTGGCGACGAAGTCCTGCCTGACCGTCTCGAGCCGTTTCACCTCCGTGATGTCGCGCACCACCAACAGGACGGGCGACTCAGCGCCGCCCAACCGGACGGCAGACGCAACCGCGGAGGTATCGGACCGAACCTGGCCGCAGAGGTCAACCTGGCGCACGGGCACGCCGATGCGGGCCTGCCGCACGGCATCCACAAGGCCGTCCAGCAGGGCGGCACGTACCGAGACAGATCGGGAGCCCGGCGCGGACCCGAGTAGCCTCCATCCCAGGTCGTTGGCCTCGGACACGATGTCATCAGCCTCGACGACCAGAACCGCGCAATCCATGAGGTCCATGAGAGCCGTATGCCGAGCACGAACCATGCCCGCCTCGTCAGCAGCCCGCCGGCTTGCCGCCTCTAGCTCATGGGTAGCGCGTTCGGCGGCAAGCGTCTGCTCCCGAGCTCGCCGAAGCAGCACCGCCGCCGTCACGGCAGTAGCGGCGCTAAGTCCTACCAACGCAATCAGGAGCGCGTCCATCAGCTATGGGGCCGCAAGCTTGTAGCCGACGCCGCGCACCGTGACAATCCGCTCCGGCCTCGCGGGGTCAACCTCGATCTTGCTGCGTAGCCATCGTACGTAGACGTCGATGGTGCGCTCATCAACGTAGGCGTCAGCGCCCCAGACGCGGTCAAGCAGCAACTGCCGCGTGTAGACACGGCCCGGGCTCGTCGCGAGAAAGTGAAGCAGGTCGAACTCTTTGGCGGTCAGCTCTGCGACGGCGGCGCCCACGCGGACCTCGCGTGACGCCGGGTCGATGCTGAGGTCGCCCACTCGGATGGCCGGCAGGGCATCGGCCACAGGTGCAGCGCTCCGGCGAAGCACGGTCCGCACGCGAGCCACGAGTTCCCGCATGCTGAACGGCTTGGTCACGTAGTCGTCCGCGCCAAGCTCCAGGCCGAGGACGCGGTCGGCCTCCTCGGCGCGCGCCGTCAGCAGGATGATCGGCACATGGTCATTCCGCTTGCGCAACGTCCTGCAGATGTCGAGGCCCGATCCCGACGGCAGCATCACATCCAGCACGATGAGTTCAGGCTTATCGCGGCGTGCGGCCTCAAGGCACTCCAGGGCATCAGACGCAACCGTAACGTCGTAGCCCTCTTGCCGCAGGCTGTATGCGACGGCCTCGGCGATCGGCGCCTCATCGTCCACAACAAGGATCCTAACAGCACTCATATCAACCGAACCGGCCACGGATGTAATCGTCCGTGCGCTTGTCGCGTGGTGACGTGAAGACCACATTAGTGGGACCGAACTCGACCAGGTCGCCTGTATGGAAGAAGCCGGTGATGTCGGAAACACGCGCCGCTTGCTGCATATTGTGCGTCACGATGACGATCGTCACCGTATCGCGCAACTCACGCATCAGCTCCTCGATATGGTAGGTCGAGTTCGGGTCGAGGGCGGAGCAGGGCTCGTCCATCAGGATCACGTCGGGCTCCACAGCCAGCGCCCGCGCGATGCAGAGGCGCTGCTGCTGCCCGCCGGACAAGTCGAACGCGGACCTGTGCAGCTTGGCCTTGACCTCCTCCCACAGGGCGGCCCGCTTGAGGCTACGCTCGACAATCTCGTCGAGCCGTGACTTCTTGCGCTCGCCGTGTATGCGCGGACCGTAGGCGACGTTCTCGTAGACCGACTTCGGAAACGGATTAGGGCGCTGAAAGACCATGCCGATGGCCTTGCGCAGGGCGACGACATCGACATCCGGCGCGTAGATGTCATGCCCGTCCAGGAGAACGGAGCCCTCGACGCGGGTGCCGCGGATCTCGTCGTTCATCCGGTTGAGGGTTCGGAGGAACGTGGACTTGCCGCACCCAGAGGGACCGATCAACGCCGTGATGGAGCGGGATGGCAAGTCCATCGTGTTGTCGCGGAGCGCCTGGAAACCGCCGTAGTAGAAGTTCAGTCCCTTGACAGACAGCTTCGGTAGCAGGGCATCACCGTCGGCGGCCTCCGTCCGGTCCGAGGACTGGACCGATGCCTCGACCATGTGGAATGCGTGTGTGCCGACCTCCATGGCGCGCCCGGTGCCGGTGAGGCGTATGGCTCCAGTGGCGGGACCGCTCATTGCTTGGCCACGAGGCCTTCGACCGTCACGCCAAACGCATCAGGCATAGCCCTGGCTGTGTCCTCGGCCTTGACCTTCACTTCGGGACTGGAGACCTCGCCGGAGAGGATGACCCGACCGTCCTTCACTTCCACCTTGATCGGCTCCTTTGCCAGCAAGGGATCCGACTTGAACTTCGCCTCAATGTCGACCTTTAGCTTCCCGTCATTGGCAGCCACCACATCCGGACTCGATGCGGCAGCCTCCGGCCCCGTCGATGCAGGTTCAACCGGCTTGGCACAACCCGCCAGCACGGCGGCGCAGAGGGCTGAGCCAACCAGGCCTGAAAGGCACCGCACGAACCAACGCCAATGTCGCATGTAACTCTCCTTGGTCACGTTCACCATTTTCGCGCCCGCCTCGCCCGCATCCGCATATAAATGCCCGACGCGTTGATCGATACCACGAGGCCGATCAGCACCAGGGCAATGCCTGACTGGAGCCCCAGCGATGGGTTAGGAACCTGCGTCACTACAAAGTAGAGGTGGTACGGCAACAGCATCGCCTGGTCGTTCAATCCCCGCGGCAGGGTCGGCATGAAGGAGGCGGCGCAGGTGATCATCACCGGGGCCGTCTCGCCTGCGGCGCGGCCGACGCCCAGGATGGCGCCCGTCAGAACGCCGGGCAGTGCCGCGGGCAGCACCACGCTTCGGATGGTATGCCACTTGGTTGCCCCAAGCCCCAGCGACGCCTCCCGGAACGATGCCGGTACGGCCAGGAGCGCCTCTTCTGTCGACGTGATGATGATGGGCAGGATCACCACAGCCAGGGTGCAGCAGCCCCAGAGGATGCACGGCTGGCCCCAGACCGGCCGGTTTGAGTGCAGGATGAAGGCATCGATCGAGCCGCCGACAAACAGCACGAAGAAGCCCAGGCCGAAGAGACCGTGGACTATCGACGGTACTCCCGCAAGGTTCACGATGGCGAGCCTGATCAGCCTGACAATGGGCGAGTGACCGGCGTATTCCGTCAGGTAGATCGCTCCGGCGATGCCGAGAGGCATGGCGATCAAGACGGTACCCACCATCAGGTACAGGGTCCCGATGATGGCCGGGAAGATGCCGCCGGAAGCATCGATAGCATTGGGCGGCTGCGTCAGGAACGTCCAGTTGATCTGCGAGGCGCCGTGGACGATCACATAGCCGAAGAACCAGAGCACCGGCCCCACGATGAGCATAGTGCCGAGGCCAAGGACGCCGAAGGCCGCGGCCTGCACGCGATGGGCTCTGGATCGTGAGCCGCCCCCAAGGAAGGGCCTGGGGGCAGCCCCGGAACCCGTGGCAGGTGTCATGCCTGCGCCCTCCGATCGCCCTTGCCCAGCGAGTAGTGGGCGATCGCGTTCAGAACGAACGTGATGGTGAACAGGACCACGCCGAGCATGAAGAGGGCACGGTAGTGCGGCTCGCCGTTGGCCACCTCAAGCGCCTCCGCGCCGATGGTCCCTGTGATCGTGCGCACCGAATGCGTGAACGCATACCAGATACCCTTGTCGGGCAGAACGCCCGCGTTGCCGGTCACCATAATCACCACCATCGTCTCACCGACAGCGCGTCCGACGCCCAGCATCACGGCAGCCAGGATGCCCGGCTTCGCGGCAGGCAAGACGATCCCGGAAATGCCCTGCCACCGCGTGGCGCCCAGCGCCAGCGAGCCGTCACGGAATGATCGCGGAACCGCGTTGATGGCGTCTTCGGCGATGGTAGCGATAGTCGGCGCCGCCATGAACGCGAGCATGATGGAGCCTGCAATGGCGCTCTTGCCCGTGTCAAGGCCGAACAGGTCCTTCACCAGCGGGTTGATGGCCACCGCTCCGACAAAGCCGATGGCCACCGACGGCACCAATGCCAGTAGCTCGACGAGGGGCTTCAGCATATCGCGCAGCCACGACGGAGCGACCTCCGAAGTGAACACCGCGGTGCTGAGCGCCAGCGGAACCGACAGCACCACAGCCCCTGCCGTCACGAGGAACGAACCCCACACGTTCGGCAACAGCCCGAACCACGGCCCCTCGGGCGGCGCCAACGTGGGTTGCCAGCCGCGATCCGTGAGGAACCGGCTCAACGGGTAGTCCTTCAGGAGAGGCAGGGCCTCCTTGAGCACGAACAAGAAGATGAGGGCAACCAGCACGATGGAGGCCATGCCGCCGCTGAACACGACGCCCTCAACCGCCCGCTCCCTCAAGCTCCGTTTCGGTGTTGCCACGCTGCGTTGCTCCCGAATCTACTGCGCAGGAACGAAATCCAGCTTCTTGACGATCGCTTGCCCCTCGGGTCCGCGTACCCAATCCAGCCAGATCTTCACAGCGCCAGCGGGCTCACCGTTGGTGTACTCGAACAGCGGCCTGGCCAACGCATAGGTGCCGTTCACCACGTTGTCGATGGAGGGCGCAACGGCATCTGATGCCGCATCCTTCTTGAGGCGGACGGCCTTCACGCTACCGTTAAGGTACCCCAGCCCAACATAGCCGATTGCACCCGCATCCTCCGCCACACCAGCCACGATCTGCGAAGTCGCGGGCTGAAGCATGGCCGTTGCCGCATAGGGAACGCCCTTGCCCAGCACGTGCTCCTGGAAGAAGGTGGACGTACCCGACGAGGACTCACGGGCGTTCAGGACGATCGGAGTATCGGATCCGCCCACGTCCTTCCAGTTCGTAACCTTGGCCGTGTAGATGTCCTTGAGCTGGGCCAGCGTTAGCTCCGTGATCGGGTTTGCCTTATTGACGATGACCGAGAGGGCGTCCTGCGCCACCACGAACTCCTTCGGGGTAACGCCCTTCCTGGCCGCGCTCTCAGTCTCCTCGGGCTTGATGGCGCGCGAGGCATTGGCTACGTCGGCGCCCTTGGAGATCAGGGCAGTGAAACCGGTGTTCGAGCCGCCGCCTGTGACGCTGACCCGCACATCAGGGCGCGCCTTCATGAACGCCTCAGCCCAAGCCTGCGCCAACTGGACCATGGTGTCGGAGCCCTTGACGGACAGGGTCGCGGACTCGGCGCCGGCCGAACCCTCCTTTGGCGGAGCGACACATCCGGCAAGAGCAATGCAACCCACCGCGACAAGGGCAGGGCCGAAACGGCAAACGTGGCACATCACGGGGTCACCTCCTGTTGTGGGCCCAGATTGGCGGCCGGGCCCACACACGTACTGCCCAAGCGACTACAGCGGGAAATAGCCTACCTGAGTTACCACAGACTGGCCTTGTGCGCTTCGGACCCAATCGATGAAGTCCTTGGCGGTTCCTGACGGGTTCCCACGCGTGTACATGAACAGGTACCGCGAGAGCGGGTACTTGCCTGTGCGCACCGTCTCAAGGCTGGGCATGACGGCCTCGCCGGCCCCTCCGGCCACGGGAATGATCCTGACCTTCGCGCCGAACTCCTTGGCGTAAGCCACCCCGACGTACCCTATGGCGCCAACGTCCTGGCTGATGGTCTGCGCGATGGAGTTCGTCGACGGCGTGGTCTGCATATCGGGACGGTAGGGCCGACCGATACCCAGGACCGTGTCCTGGAAGAACCCGTAGGTGCCCGACGATGAGTCTCGGCCCACGGTCACGATCGCCTGATCACGACCTCCCAGCTGCTTCCAATTCGTGAAAGTGCCATTGTAGATCTTCTTGAGCTGGTCCATGGTGATCTTGGCAACCGTGTTGGCGGGGTTCACCACGATGGCTAGGCCGTCGCGGGCTACAGCAAACTCGCGCGGCACGAAACCCCGAGCCTTTGCCTTCTCCAACTCGCTGCCCTTCATCACGCGTGACGCATTGGCGACGTCGCAGCCGCCGTTCACGAGCGACGCGATGCCGGTGGTGCTGCCGCCGCCCGTCACCGACACGGACCGGCCCGGCCGAGCCTTCATGTACGCCGCCGCCCATCCCTGGGCCAGGGCCAGCATCGTATCCGAGCCCTTAAGGGAGAGGGCCTGGGCGGAAGCCGGGCCGGCCTGGCTCACGCAAAGCCCGGCCACGGCAGCCGCCGCCAAGAGCGTTCTTGATCTCATTCGCATTTCTCCCGGCGCTGTGCCGCGCCTAGTAGCTGACCTGAATCTCGCCCGTGATGAGCCCCAGGCGAGCCCGGGCCGGTCCGCCGGCCGCGGAGGGATCGTATGGGGTCAGGCCCCGTGTGTACCAGAGGCGGAAGCGAGTAGCCTCGTCCATGTAGTAGAGAAGGCCGCCCTGCAGCGTCTTGCGGATGTAGTCGGACCGGTCCAGGTTGGAGAAGCGGACGCCGGACTGCGAGATCGGCATGTACTCGTCATACTTCACCGCCAGGTCCAGGCGGCGGTTGATGGGATGCTTCGCGCTGATCAGCCACGCCTGTGCGTGGTTGCCCTTCAGGTACTGGGACCGGTCGGGGCTCGCCTCGAAGACGCCTCCCGCATACTCGGCCTTGAAGGTGGTGCCGAATGGCGCGATATAGCGGATATCTGATCCGAGCAACATGCGGTAGCCCTGCATATAGGCCGCCGAGACGCCGCCGGTAGGTGCCGCGCTACGCACGGTCAGCGTGCCGTAGTAGCCCGAGACGCCGAGGTCGAGGTTGCCGCCCATCAGGGTCGTCTGCGCGCGAAGGACGGTGTCGATGGCCTGGTTGTTGTTTCGAACGCCGCTCGAGCCGCGCCCCTCGCCGTTGAACACACCGAGCGAGACCTTGCTGTTCGGGTTGTTGTAGTTGGGGCCGCTCCAGGTCACCGCCACACCGGTGTCACGGTCCTGCCCTGCGAAGAGCGGCAACACGGCGCCTGCCGTGGCTGTACCCGCAGCCGATGCGGTCGATGAGGGCGTCTTGAAAACAGCCAGCGCCGCGTTGCTGTCTGAGAAGCCCGCGGCGCGCTCGGGCGACTCCCGAGTACTCGACGAATGGGGCATCTCAACCCCGAAGGAAGGCGCGAACAGACCGGCCGTCAGGCTGAACCGCTGAGGGAAGGGAAGGTCGTTGACACTGATGTACGCGTCCTTCACGGCCATGCCGCCGACCGAGGTCAGGTCGGCCTGTATGGCGTAGTCGGTTCGAACGCTCACTGGGCCGCCGAACTTCAGCCGAGCACGGCGGACGAGGAAGCCGTACCCGGCGGTGCCGGGCGTGACCCCGCCGCCAGTTGAGTTCACCCCGGTCGTGCCGGCGCCGCCGTTCTCCGGGAACAGCGCAGAACCGAAGTGGTCCGAGGCCTCGAAGCGCGCCTGCAGGTAGCCGCTCAGCTTGTGCGCCTTGAAATCCTTGGTCAGCGTCTCGAACTCCGTGCGGCCGATGGAGTAGGACTCCTTCAGGTCACCGAAGTCCTTCGCCAGCTCATCGGTCTTGGACTGGGCCGCACCTGCGGCGGAGAGTGCCTTGCTCGCCGTCTCGGAAGCTGCCTCTGCCACCGACCTCAGTTCGCCGATGGCCTCGCGGGCCTTCTGCAGGTCTGCGCCGATCACCACCAGCTCCGTCTTGTACTCGCTGACCAGCTTGCGAACGGCCTCAAGGTCGGCCGGGGTCAGGCCGGGCGCGGGCGGCTGGGGAACGACGGGACCTTCCGGCCGCTTCGCCGTGATCTCTTCGACCCTCGCCAGCACGCGCTGGATGATGGTTGCCATCTCGTACCGCGTGGCAGTCCTGGAGCCCCAGAAGTTGCCCTGCGGCGGGAACCCCTTGACAAGGCCCTTCGACGCCAACTCCGCAATGGCGCCGTAGGCGTAGTGGTCTCTCGGCACGTCGGCCGCGACCTGGGCCGTCCCCATGCCTGCCACGCAGGCCAGGAGGAAGCAACCCACGAACAGTGATGCGGGAATACGCACATCGCCCTCCATACTATGTGTCGGCGCTCTGCCGCCGCCGCACGGTTTCATTCTGGTGCGGCTCTGTTAAGGGGATGTTAAGGGCGTGTTAACCCTTCGTGAGCGTTCCGCGCCACGGAGAGGGGATCGAGGAGGACCGGCCATGGACATGATCGACCTGCGCAGCGATACCGTGACGAAGCCGACCGACGCCATGTGCGCGGCCATGGCGGTCGCCGAGGTGGGGGATGATGTCCTCGGCGATGACCCGACGGTGGCGCGCCTCGAAGCCCTGGGCGCTGCCATGGTCGGCAAGGAGGCCGGCCTCTTCATGCCGTCGGGCACGATGAGCAATACGGTGGCCATACGGGCCTGGACGCAACCGGGCGAAGAGGTGCTGATGGATTGGGACGCCCACTCGACCCGCTTCGAGGTCGGCGCGCCGGCCGCACTGGCGGGTGTCATGGTGCGCCACTACCGCAGCCGCGCCGGTGTACCTGATCCGGATGAGGTGGCTTCCTGCCTGCAGCACGCGAACCTGCACGCACCCGGTACGACGCTCGCCCTGCTGGAGAACACGCACAACGTCGCCGGCGGCACGGTGGTGCCTGCGCCCGTGATCGAAGCCATGGCTGCGGCAGTTCATGGGCACGGGGCGCGCCTGCATATGGACGGCGCCCGGCTCTTCAATGCGGCCGTGGCGCTGGGCCTGCCCGCCGCCGCGCTCTGTTCGCAGGTCGACACGGTGACCTTCTGCCTCTCCAAGGGGCTCTCATGCCCGGTGGGAAGCGTGCTGTGCGGCCCGCGGGATCTGATTGACCGTGCGCGGCGCATCCGAAAGCAGATGGGTGGCGGCCTGCGGCAGGCAGGGCTCCTGGCGGCCTGTGGAATTGTCGCGCTGGACGGAATGGTGCACCGCCTGGCAGAGGATCACGCCAACGCACGCCGCATGGCCGAGACGCTCTGCGACACGCCCGGCATCACGCTAGACCTGGAGACGGTGCAGACCAACATGGTCTACCTGACCAGCGCCGCGCCGGCACAGCACCTGGTCGATGCCCTGCGCGCGGAAGGTGTGCTCTGCCTGGCGCTCGGCAGTCGGCGCGTCCGGCTGGTGACGCATCGGTGCGTCACCGCGGATCAGTGCCGGCAAGCCGCAGCAACGATCGCTCGGATCGCCGTCGGCCTGCCGGCCTGACGAACGGCCTGTCGCTACGGCTTGGGAGCCGCCGGCCCGCCACGACGGCGGCTCTTCTGGAACTTGGTGATCACTTCCTTCTGCTCGGCCGTCAGCATGGCCTCGACCTTCGTACGACCTTCGCGCTGGAGATCCTTGGACCTGGCCTTCCGCTCGTCGGCGGGCATGCCCTTGAGCTGATCGGCAACGCCCTTGACGATGTCGGCGATCTGCTTGCGCTGCTCCTCGGTGAGCTTCAGGTCGACCAGTACTGGTAGCGGCAGGCCGGCGGAGCGCGCGGCGGTGATCTGCGGCGTCGCCTGCTTCAGCTTCTTGAGCTGGTCGGGCGTCAGCACGGCCTCGATCTGGGTTGCGGTGGTGCGCTGCAACTCAGTGCGCTTCTGGCGAACGGTCGGATCGGTCGGTTCGCCGGCCTTGCGGGCGCCGGCGGGAGCGAGCGCCTTGACTTCTGTTGCATACTTCTCGTAGATCGGCTTCAGCTTGTCCTTCTGCTCGGCGGTCAACGTCACCACCGAGTCGAGGAGCGGCATCGGCACCTCGGCCGTCGAGATGCGTGCCGCACGCGTGCGTTGCCGTGCGCCCGCACCGGCCTGCGCCGCTTCCTGAGCCATGGAGCCGGCACCGGCGCACAGGACTGCGACGGCAACGAGACAGAACGAAACCTGCTTAAACATGCGTAACATCCTCCTTGATTCATCAAGTCACTTGGTCGGCATCGGCGCGTGTGCGGCCGGGTCGGGATGAGTGCGCCGCTCGCCGCCATCGCGGCCGAAGCGACTCGCCACTGCGTTCAGGCCCGTCATCCGGCCCGGGCGCCGGGCCTTTTCGGCGTGCAGGCCCTGGCAGCCTGGTGCGCGCCCGACTGCCTGTGCGCCGATGTAGACCACCTGGCATGGGTCCTGACCAAGGGCTGCCGCGGCTACTCGACCGAAGGCCTGATGCTCTCCGTCGAGCCACGCCGTGTGACGCTTCTTCGCCGCGCCGACAGCGCCTCACCTTCATTGACGCACGAGATCGCCGCCTGTTCGGAGCTTCCACGCGGAGCCTGCCGCATCTCCCGCACACTGACATCTGACGTCTGCGCGGGCGCAGGCGGGCCACAAGCCGTGACGCATGCCCTTCTGAACTGGCTGGCCGTCGAGCGCCTACCGCCGTGGCCCTCGAGCTGCTCGTCGCGGGCCGATGGCCAGGCCGCCGTCGGGCTGGCGGCGCGCATGGCGTGGGCGGCTTCGCTTCGAAGCGACGGCTTAGCCGGGCCTCGCCTCACGATTGCCCGTCGGCGCCTGGAGACGTGGCTGGAGGCGGGCAGGGCCGGAGTGGCGTTCCTGACCGATGTGGCCGGGGTCCGGAGCGAGCCCTGGCGAGTGCGACTGCGCTACGCCGCTGAGTGGCTATCCGCTGAGGTCGATGAGTGCCTGGCTCCGATGCTGGAGGGCCTGGGCCGCCGGAGGGCGCCCGACGCCGCCGAACAGATGGACCGGGCCGTCGCGATGCACACACGCTTCCTCGAATGCCTCACAGCCGGCGTCGTGAGGATGCTGGAGCTACCGGGCGCTTCCGGCCAGGCGCTGGGAGGGGCTTGGAACGACCCCCTGTCGCCCATGGGCCGGTCCGAACTCATCTACCTCTGCCGGGCCGGCACGCCGGCACTGCGCACCCTGGCCGCCCTGCGCCTGATGGACGACGAACACCCCGTGGCTGAGGCCGCCCTGCGCCAGATGCTCACCAGCCCATGGTGGCCTCAGGTAGTCGCCGGAAGCGTTGCCATGGGCCGACGCGGCCCGGCGGCGAGCCGCTCCCTGGCCTCGGCAGCGCTGGCCGTTGCGCAGGAGGAGCCCGAACGGCCCATCGACCGGAGCATCATCCTGATGGGCGCACTCTGCGACGCCGGGGCGGACCCGGACACGGTACAGGCTTGCCTCGATGCGCTACCCGACGGAGCCCCGGCTAACTCCTACGCGGAGGCCCGCCTGGCCGCTGGCAGCATTCCCAGATGAGGCGAAGGCCCTGCAGCGTCAGGTCGGCACGGGTCTCCTGCATCTCCGGCACCAGCGGCGCGATGAGCTTGGCGTAACCCCCTGCGGCTACGACCGGCGCATCCACGCCCAGTTCTGTGCGAATGCGGCCAAGCAGCTCGCGTACGAGGCCGGCCGTCCCGAGGACGACACCGGACAGGATGGCCTGCTCGGTATCCGGTCCGATGGCGTACGCGGGCAGCTCCGGCCGCACGCGAGGCAGCTTGCCCGTCCTCTCGGTCAGCGTCCGCAGCGAGAGGCCCACCCCCGGCGCGATGGAGCCGCCCACGATCCGCCGCGAGGCATCGACGACAGTGATTGTCGTGCAAGTGCCCAGGTCCACCACGATCACCGGGGCGCCGTAGAGCCGCTCGGCGGCCACCGCGTTGGCAATGCGGTCGGACCCGAGTTTGGCCGGCTCCCTGACGGCCACCACGAGGCCGCCCGAGGCCCCTCCGCCCACCTGCACGGGTGGCGTTCCGACCGCCTCGGCCAGGGCCTTGAGCCACCCCTCGGTAACGGACGCCGCGGCGACCGAGGAAACAACGGCCGGCATCGCCCCAGAGACGCCGCCTCCCTGGGCCAGATCAGCCCGAATCTCGGCGGCAGTGGCGGGCCGCTGCGAGGGCCGCCGCCACTGCCGCCGGATTCGATCCCCGTCACAGAGCGCAAACGAGGCCGAGGAGTTGCCGATGTCCACGGCGAGGAGCAGCCGCGGGGCGGACCGCCTACGTGAGCGGCGGGATGTACGAGCCATGGGCCTCGATCAGCTCGTCTACCATCGCCGTGATCTCGTCAAGCGTCAGCTCAGCCGCCGTGTGCGGGTCGAGCATCGCCGCGTGGTAGACATGCTCCTTCTTCCCCGTGAGCGCCGCGGCGACGGTGAGCGACTGCACGTTGATGTTGGTCCGCATGATCGCCGCGAGCTGCGGCGGCAGCGTCCCGATGGGCGTGGGCTGGATGCCGTTGCGATCCACGAGGCAGGGAACCTCGACAGAGCAGTCCGACGGCAGGCCGCCGATCAGGGAGCCGTTGCGGACGTTGCCGTAGATCACCCTCGGCTGCCCGGTCTCCATGGAGTGGATGATCAGCGATCCGTACTCGGCGCTCCGATGTACCTCGATGGGAGCATCGCCCTCGAACGTGGAGCGCATGGCCTTCCAGCCGCTGATCTGGTCGATGCAGCGCCGGATGTACTCATCCAGTGGCACGTTGAAGCGCTCGATGAGGTCGGGCCGGTCGCGCCGGATGAAGTAGGGGCAGTACTCGCTGAAGTGCTCGCTGGACTCTGTGACGAAGTAGCCGAGGCGGAGCATCATCTCGTAGCGCACGCGATTGTGGCCGGGGACGCGCCCCTCATCAACCACCTTGCGGATCAGCGGGTAGAGGTCCTCGCCGTTGCGCTCGAACTTGAGGTAGAAGGCCATGTGGTTGATGCCGGCGCAGAGGTAGCTGATCTCCTCAAAGGGCACTCCGATATCGCGCGAGAGCTCCCACGCCGTCCCCTGCACGCTGTGGCAGAGGCCCACATTGCGGATGGAGCTGCCCGCGTTCATGGCCCAGCAGAGCATGGCCATGGGGTTCGAGTAGTTGATCATCTGCGCGCCCGGACAGACCTCCTCCATGTCCTTGCAGGTACCCAGCAGGACCGGGATGGTACGTAGCGCGCGCATGATGCCGCCGATGCCCAGCGTGTCTGCGATGGTCTGCCGTAGTCCGTACTTCTTCGGAATCTCGAAGTCGATGACCGTGGAGGGCTCGTACCCGCCGACCTGCACCATGTTGAGCACATAGTCGGCGCCTTCAAGAGCGGCGCGGCGATCCGTGTAGGCCGTGACGGTCGGGCTTGCCCCCACCGCCGCGCCCACCTTGCGGGCGACGATCTCGGAGGTCCGGAGACGCTCGGCGTCGATGTCCATCAGCGCGATGTCGCTGTCGGCAAGCTCCGGGAAGCCGAGGATGTCGCCGAGGAGGTTCTTGGCGAAGACGGTGCTGCCGGCGCCGATCATGGCGATCTTTGGCATGGTGAAGGCCTTTCTGTGCGGTGTGCCGCCTATTATAGCGGCACAGCGGCCGAGGTCGGATCGGACGGCGGCGCCCCGACGTTGATCACCGCCGACGCCGCGCGGTAGCGGTCGACCGACATCACCTCCCGACGATCCGGTCGGCCCGCGACGATCCAGAGGCGCGTGGTGGTCACAGCCCATGCCGGCGACCCCGCCTGACGCATGATGCGCCTGCCGCCGCTGCGTCCCAACCCGCCGACAAGCAGCGGCCGAGCGGTGCCGCCCGGCTCGCCGTTGACCTCTAAGCGACACCTGGCGGCCGGGCCGGCGCCAAGGAGCGAAACCGTGAGCAGGTCGCTCACGGCCGCGGCACGGAGCTGGACAGGGAAGGCGTAGTCGTTTCGGATGCGAAGGTCGGCGGCCCCAAACGCCACGGCTGCGTCGAGGCCAGGCGGAGCATATCGCGGCCGCACCTCGTGCCGATGCCGCTCCAGGATCGTGAGCCCGGCCCGAAGCGCCGCGCCGTAGAGCGTGGTGGACGTCTGGCAGACGCCTCCGCCGTGGGCCTGAACCAGGATGCCGCCGGAGCTGACGGGCGCCCGCACAAATCCGCGACGCGGCGTCCATTCGCCGACGCAGCGGTTGAAGGAGAGCTCGCCGCCGGGCGGCAGGCGCCGCCCGCTCAGGAGCGACGCGGCGAGTAGCGCATTAGCCCGTTGGGCGTTGGTGCGTCCGGCCAGCGACGTGCAGGTGGATGCCAGCACGTGTTGCCCGTCAGGGCGCGGTTGGGGCCTCGTTGCCACCCAAGCGCCGCCCAGGACCAGCGCCGCCGCAAGCAGGCTCCTGAGCCCGACCCCTGCGCGGCCATCAGGCGGCGGCACTAACGGACCTCCATGGCCGTAGCCTCCGACCGGGCCGGAGCCAGCCCGCCGTACATGGGGCCCACGATGGCCCGCGCAGGCGCCGACCGGCCCGGCCACTGCGCCACGGCCTCGTAGGTGAACGTTCGGACGCCGGGCTCGATGCGATCGATGAACACCGCGAACCGGTCATCGCGAACGTCGGTGGCGTCCGATGCCCACGAGCCGCCCGATTGCGGCGCCATGGGCTCCAGCACCGACGGTATCGCGTCCTCGAGGATCACGCGGTCGTAGGCCTTGTCAGCGCTGACGGTCAAGAGCACGCGAAGGCGGGCGCCCCGCGGAATCTGCCGGGGCAGGGGAGTGTTGCGCTCCACCCAACGGCCGTCGAGGTCGCGGACCTGCGTGACCAGCATCGTGCGCTTGGAGACGCGGAGACCCGGCGCCGCGGGTCCCTGGGGCGCCTCGGACCGCGTCCGGGCAGAGAGGATGCAGCGCAACGGCCGCGAGCCTCGCTCCAGGGACACCGTGAGCGCGTTGGCTCCCTGCCGCAACAGGGCGCGCGGCACGGTGACCTGCCGCGGCGCCGACAGGTCGGAGCCCGCCTGCATCAGCACATCGGGCAGTCGCGCTCCGTTCACCGTGACGGCGACCGTGCACGGGCCATTGCGGCCGGCGGGGCGTGCGGCCGCCCACTCCAGCAGCGCTGACGCGGCCAACGCGGTCTCATGCGTGTCCGGCCAACGCGACTCGCGGCACCGGACCAGCAGCCACTCGGCGGCCTCGTCCGCCGCCGCCGCACCGCCGCGGGAACGCGCTAGCGCAGACAGGCAGAGCGCCGTGGCCGAAACGTCGGACCACATCGACGCGGTTCGCTGGAACCTGCGCGCCGGCTCCGAGAACCACGCCAGGCCACCTCGGCGTTGGGCCATGGCGGCCAGCTTAGCCTCCATAGGATGGTCCGCGTCGAACGAGCGCAGGGCGTTGACCTGAAGCACCCGTGATGCGAGACCCACGGGTGTGGCGGTCAGGTCGTTACGGGTAGACAACCACTTCACACCCAGGTCGGGCTTACCGTTGGCGGCGAGGGCCATGCGGAGGAAGCTCAGCGTGGCGCCGTCGCACCTGGACGCGATCTTCCGGGCGCCACGGAGGGCGTCGTCGAGCATGCCGCCGCCCGTCGAGAGGCCCACACTCCGCGCCTGGGCGACGGCATAGAGCGCATAGGCGGTCATCCAGCCGTCGTCGCCATCGGCCTCCCACCAGCCCCATGCCCCGGAGGCGTGCTGCATGCGAGCCAGCCGCGCCAGGCCGGACTTGGCCATTCGCAGGTGGACCGGGTCCGGGGCCATCCTGCGTCCCGGCTGGGCGCTCTGCCGGGCACGGATGGCGGCACAGGCTCCGATGAGCTTGCTGCTTGTCTGCTCGGTGCAGCCGTAGGGGTACCCGGCCAGCCACGGCACCGACGCCAGCGCCACCGATGCGGCGGAGGGGTTCACGATGAGCGTTACCTGCGCCGACGCCGGGTCGGGGACATCGAAGGATGCGGAACCGGCGCGGCCGGGGGCTGCGGCCACGGCGACCTCGCGTGTGAACACAGCGCCGGTCGCACGGACCGGCACCTGCAGCCGAACGCGGTCCCTGCGAACCTCTCCTCCGCCCACAGCATCGACGGCGACATCCAGCGTCGCGGCGCCGCCCTGCAGGGCTGTCACATCGTAGGGGACATCGAACGAACCCCGGGCGGGTACGCGGATCGTCCGCTGGGCGCCGCCGGACAGTGCGAGGCCGCTCAGCCGGGCGTCCACCCGGCACTCCACATCGAACGGCTGACCATTGCGGACCGTCGCGATGATGCGCCCGGCGTCTCCCGTTGACAGGTAACGCGGGCCCACGAGGCTCAAGTGCACGGGCTTCGTGGCCACGAACCAGCGCAGGCTGTGACCGTAACGGCCTGTCAACGTATGCCCGATGACGGTGCAGCGCCACTTGGTTATGTTGTCCGGCAAGGTGAAGCGCGCGGTCGCCCGCCCGTCCGCATCGGTCCTGAGCGCGGGGAGCCAGAACGCCGTATCGAGCAGCCGCTTGCGAAGGGGATCGCCGCCGCCCGACTTGCCGTCCCCGCCCAGCAGGAGCGACTCGCCGGAGTAGTCGGTGCGGACCCGGCTCTCCCGGCTGTCGGCGAACGCCTTCTCAAGGATCGACGGCTTGTCCTTGCGCAGTTGGTGGATGCCCTCATCGACCACGCTTACAGAGAGCTCGGCCGCGCAGGGCCTGCCCAGTTCGTCGCGCGCCTGGATGCGGATCTCCGCAGGCTGCCCGGGGCTCGGCTGACCGACGACGGTGGCGTCCAGCGCGAGACGTCGCACGGCCCGTGCGCTGGGGATCTCCTGCGAGGTGGGGGCGAAGCGATCACCGTCAAAGGCGGAGAGCGAAACCCGTGCGCCTCCCTGAGCGGCCTCCTTGGGTAGCCGGAACGATCCGCCCAGACGCCCGCTGGATGCGACGGCAGGCGTGTAGAGCTGTACATCGTCGCCCTCCACCGTCCAGAGGCCGGCCGAGCCGCTACGGCCGGCGCCGGTCTGGACCTGCACAAGGTCACCGGCGCGGTACCGAGGCTTGCTGAAGTGCAAGCCGTAGTCATACGAGCCCGACTGGCCCTCGTCGGCCGCATCCGGTCCCAGCACTCTGGTGGCCTGTAGCCTCCGGCCATGCGTGTCGGTGCAGTCGGCGATCAGGTACCAACCGTCGGCCGACGGAGCGGGCGGCTTCGCCCAGGCATACCCCTCTGCACCGGTCGTCACGGAGGTCGACCAGACCGGCTTGGCGGTTGGCAACTGGTTGTAGGGCGTGTCGGCGTAGACACGGTAGCTGTACGCGGCCACATGCAAGCGCACACCGCTTGAGGGGTTGCCGGCGCGATCCGCGGCCGCGACCTGGACCCAGCCCTTCCGATCCATACCGACCTTGGGCCGGACGCACTTCAGGTCGAGCGCCCAGTCGCCGGTGTCCACCTCCGCGCGTGCGGTTCCTGTGGCGCACCGGCCGGCGGCGTCGACCACGGTGGCCGAGCAGAGCACGTAGGATGTCGTCGACGTTACGGGCGTGCCATCGTACTCCCTGGGCACCCGCACACGGCCGTTCCCGGCGGTGTCGAGTTGGATAGCGCTCTGAACGAGCACATCGCCATAGCTCAGGTCCACCTCCGTCTCGTCCTCAGGAAGCCAATCCGTGGAGGCCGCTGTGTACTCAACCCGCCCGCCAGAGACCGGCGCACCCTCCATGTACCGGGCGTGAACCCGGAACTCGGCAGGCTCCGTCGAGAGGAAAAGGGACTTGACGGGTTCCATCTGAAGCAGCATCTCGGGCTTTCGGTACGAGGCCACCTCGAACTCGCCCGCGTGGCGCTCGCCGCCGATAAGCATCTCAACCGAGTAGAAACCTGTCGCGCTCTCCGGGTCCAGGCGAACCGCGCCCCAGGCAGACCCGAACTCGTTTGTACGGGAGCCGGCCTCGGAGACCGTGTTGCCGCGCGGGTCGATCACCCGGAACTCGACCACCGTGCCGGACTTCGGCGCTGGTCGGCCGGGAACCGAGGAGTCGCGGACGACGACCTTGTAGTTGGCCGTATCGCCGGGGCGATAGATGGGCCGGTCGGTGTAGAAGGCTGCGAGCAGCTTGCCGTCGCGTTCGTCGCCGAAGCCCTCCACGCCGGTTAGGGCGGCATCGGCGCCGTGCCAGGCCACCGCCACGAGCGTGCCTTCTCCTTCGGCAAGACGGGTCTGGAAGACGCCCTGGGCATTGGTGGCGCCCGAGGCCGCCGGCCGGCGGCCCCGATAGAGCCGAACCTCCGCCCCCTCGACCGGCGTGGCTTGAGGCATCCGGACCAGGTAGGCCAGGGCGCTGGTGGCGGTGTGCTTCAACACCATGGCCAGATCGGTCACCTGCCTGACGAAGGTCACCCGGTCGCGGCCGCGGCGCACATCCAGCACGTAGAGGCCCGGCGTCAGGCGGCCCAGCCCGATGGGTCGACTGAAGTGGCGCTCGACATCCTCCTCCTTGGCGTCCTCGGTCCAGCTCCGAACCACCTTCGCGCAGTCGGCCGCCATGGCGTCCAGGGCCTCAAGGCGATCGGCATCCTCAGCCTCGTAGCGGAGCAGCGTCTGCGCGTGCCGCCACGTCCGGGGGCCGACGAGGATGTCGCGCAGGTCGAAGCGGAGCAGCCGCATGTCCAACCGGTCGCGGTTGCGCGGAGCCCTGGGCGAGGCGTAGCCGGCAAGCGTCACCTCAACAGGCTTCCGTGTGGTGCAGACCTGCATCCGGTCCACGGCCTCCAGGTCGGGCATGTTGCGCGTGAGGCCGAGCTGCAGGCGGGTCGTGGAGTTGGCCATCACATGGACCGTCTCGCCCGATGCGCCGTGGGCCTCCGAGTAGACGCTCAGCGAGTAGACGCCGGGCGCCACCTTGGGGAAGAGGAATCGCCCGCTATCGTCGGAAGTCCTGTAGCGGTTGATGCTCATGCCCTCGGTGTCGATCGGGCCGTGGAGAAAGACCTCAGAACCCGGCGAGGGCGCGCCCGTCTCCGTGATAATCAGCCGCCCGGAGATGGCGCCCATCTCTACACGGTCGCTGACCATGGCGACCAAAGCGGCCGTCGCCATCGCCGAGGCAAGCGCCAGGTGAAAGGCCCGGGCGAGCCGGCCGTCAGCTCGCATGGCTCTTGCCTCGGAACCTCGACGCGGCCATCCAGGCGACAGCAGCCAGGGCCGCCAGAACATAGGTGGCCGAGCGGCGGCTCACCTCCCACGTATCCAGCGCACTGTCGGCGCGGACGGCCCAGAGCGCGAGAGCGGTCCCCAGCGCGGCGACCCAGAGCGCGGTCGGGACCGGAGCCGACGCGTCGCGGCCGGAGAGCAGCCCCACGACGCAGGCCACCGATGTACCCATCATCAGCAAGGCCATGCCGTCCGAGTGAAAGAGCAGGATGAGAGCGGCGCCGGCCACCAGCACGCTGACCCAGAGCTGGGCGATCCGCCACGCGGCCCTGGGGCCCGAGTCGCGCAAGGCGGGTAGCGCCCACGCCGCCAGTGGCAGCATGATGCCGGTCAGTAGCGCAAGGTCGCTGGCGGTCTGCTGCACGTCGATCTGAGTGCCGACCAGCAGGCGCCGCCGCACCACCGTGAGGATCATGAGAGCCACTCCGAGGCCTGCCAATCCCGCGGTGCTGCCGCCGATCAGCGACAAGGGACGCCGGACCGAGACCGACAGCGCGCCCAGCAACGGCATGAGGCAGGCAAGCTGGGCCACGGCGCCACCCTCGCGACGCGAGAGCGCCAGGGCCGCGAAGACCGCCACCACTCCCGGTGCCAATGCGAGCCACGGCGCCGGGCGATCCTGCGCGCCGCCGTCCGCGACCGACCGGCTGCCCACGGTGCCCGCCACCAGGCCGAACGCCGCCGATGCAAGCCAGTCCGCCGGAGCCTTGGCGGCCATCCCGGCCACACCGGCGGCGAGCATCGCCATCAGGGCGGGAGCCCAGCCCCCGACATTGCGGACGGCGTGCATCGCATAGGGCGCCACCCCGACCGTCGCCACGGCGAGCCACATGGAAGGGCTCTCCCGAGCCACACCGGCCACCAGGAGCACAGCCGCTCCCTGCAGCAGCGGCATGGCCGACCTGCCGAGCCCTGGGCCGGTCGGCTCAGACCGGGCTGCCGCCAGGGCGCAACCGGCGCCGGAGAGCCACGCCAGTGCCGCTCCCCCGAAGACGAACATGGGATCGGTAAGGCCGAGGGCCGTCGCCAGGACCACCAGTCCCGGGGCCACGCAGTACGCCGCGCCTTCCTGCTTCGCCCCGGCGCGAAGCGTCCAGGCCGCCAGGTACCAGGCCATGGCTCCCAGGGCGAAGCCCAGCCCCAATCCGCCGCCCGGCGCAAAGGGCCGCGCCGCCGGCAGCGAGAGCGCCCAGAGCGCGAGCGCCAGCAGGAGCAGGGGCTCTACCCCGTTCCGAGGAGATCCGCAGGCACGCCGACCGGCAAGGGCCGCCGAACCGATCACGACGGCAAGGATGACGACGAACCATGTAATGTGCATGCGCCCCCCCCTGAGGCCCCCTGAAGGTTCACCCGGAGTGTGGTAAGGTTCATGTACCATCGCCTACCGCTGGTGGAGACACGGGCGTGGAACACCACGAAGAGCATACTGGGCGCTCGAGGTTCCGTCAATAGGATCGGACGGCCAATGGCACTGAGGCCGCATGGAGGGATACATGACCAGTAGGTTCAACATCACGGCGGCGCTCATCGGCGTCGCCGTCCTTTCCGGCGCCCTGGCGCTGGTGGGTTGCAAGCAGTCCACGTCGGGTTCCGAGCCCGAGACGCCCAGCGGCCCCGCCGCAACGGCAAGCGTCTTCGAGCAGCCGCGCAAGCCCGAGGGTAGCCTCCGGGTCAGACTGATCACCAACGGCATCTCGCCCTTCTGGGACGCCATGGGCCGGGGCGTCGATGACGTGAAGGGCGACCTCAAGGTGGACGCCACCTGGCTCGCCCCACAGCAGCCCGACAACAACGCACAGAAGCGCGCCTTCGAGGACGCTATCGCGGCCGGCGTCGACGGCATCGCCGTATCGGCAATCCAGGCCGACGCCTTCGCGCCCGTGATCGACGGAGCCATTGAGAAGGGCATCCCGGTCATCACATTCGACTCCGACTCGGAGAAGAGCCGCCGCCTGGTCTACATCGGCACCAACAACTACGAGGCAGGGCGGCGAGCCGGCGAGGCAGCCATCAAGCTCATGCCAGATGGCGGCAACCTCGTGGCCTTTGTGGGCAATATGAGCGCCCAGAATGCCCGCGACCGCTACCGCGGCTTCACGGACGCCATCAAGGGTTCCAAGCTGACCATGCTCCAGGACCCCTATGAGGACGACAAGGATGCCGTGGGCCGCGCGCACCGCAACGTGGGCGACGCGATCACGAAGTACGGCGCGAAGGTGAACGGGCTACTGGGGCTCTACTCGTACAACGGCCCGGCCATCGTCGATGAGGTCCAGAAGGCCGGCCTCATGGGCAAGGTCCGCATCCTCTGCTTCGACGGAGAGCCCAAGACGCTCACCAACCTGGGCGCCGGCCTCGTCGATGCCACCGTGGTCCAGAAGCCGTACGAGTTCGGCAGGCTCTCGACCAAGCTCCTGACGCTCATCAACCGGAAGGGGCTGAAGGTCGCCCTCGAGGAGATGGACGCCGAGCTCAAGTCCCTGGGCATGACCCGCGACGCCAACATCATCGACACCGGCGTTGAGGTCGTCACCAAGGAGACTGCTTCCGAATTCCTGAAGGCCCTCAGGGCCAAGGGGCTCAAGTCGACCTAGATGGGCCAGGCCCTGGACACGGGCGCCGGTAGCGCGGCGCGATGGTGGAGGCTACTCGTCGGCCGCGAGGCCAGCGTGGTGTTCGTCATCGTGCTGCTCTGCGCGGCCATGCTCTTAACCGACGCGCGCGAGGCGTTCTACTCGCAGCGCAACCTGCTCAACGTCTCTCGCCAGGTCTCGCTGTTGGCCATCATCGCCATCGGCGAGACCCTGGTGATCATCACATCGGGCATCGACCTGTCCGTGGGCTCGCTGATCGCCTTCACCGGCATGACGGTAGCGTTGCTGGTCACGCGGCTCGGGGCGGTGCTGGAGCCCTGGGCGGCGGTCGCGTTGGCTGCCCTGCTCACGCTGATGATCTCGCTGGGCCTGGGAGCCATCCATGCGGCCATGGTCCACCTGCTGCGGCTGCCGCCATTCGTCGTGACCCTTGCGTCGTTGCTCATCCTGCGGAGCCAAGCGCTGGTCATGAATGATCAGTTGCCGATCACGCTGGAGAAATGGCCCGCCCTGCTCTTCCTGGCCAACGGCAACATCTTTGAGGGATCGGCGGTTCCGGTACCGGTGCCGCTGGTGGTCATGGCGATTGTAGCCGTCACGGCGGGGCTCTGCCTGGGCCGGACCCGCATGGGGCGCTACATCTACAGCGTCGGCTCCAACGAGACCGCCACGCGGCTCTCGGGCGTCAACGTGTTCGGCGTCAAGCTCTTCGCCTACGGCGCCAGCGCGCTGGTGGGCGGCATGGCGGGCATCCTCTGGGCATCCTACGGTGGCCAGGGCGACCCGCTGGCAGGGCAGTCCTATGAACTGGACGCCGTGGCCGCCTCGGTGGTCGGCGGCGCCAACCTGAACGGCGGCCAGGGCACCGTCCAGGGCACACTTCTCGGCGCGGCCCTGCTGATGCTCATCTTCAGCGCCATCAACCTGACGCTGTCCAAGCCCGACCTGTGGCGCGGATCGGTCGTTGGCGGCATCCTGCTGCTGGCCGTGCTGGTGACGGCCCTGCAGCAACGGCGCAGGGGCGTGCAGGCCTAGGAACCGGCGGAACCGCGCGCCGCGTACCCATCTGAAGACATCCGGCGCTCTGCCGGGACCTGGAGGATCACCGTTGTCCGTGCGACGTTCACGCGGCGGAGCCGCACCGAAGGTGCTGCTGCTGCTGGTTTTCGTAGGTCTTTTTGTCGGCTTCTTTGTCTGGAAACAGAATTACGGCATTATCGGTCGCGTCGACACCCTCGATGTCGATACGGCCGGCCGCATTGCCTTCATGAGCCAGGATGCATCCGGCGCCGTGAACCTCTTCATGGTTAAGTCCGACGGAAGCGACCTGAAGCGGCTGACCGACTCCAAGGCCGGGAAGCGCGCACCGACATGGTCGCCGGACGGCAAGTCGATCGCCTATGTCGAGGAATCCTCCAGCGAGGGCGCCCCGGCATACCAGGTCTTCCTGTTGGGCAGCGGCAAACCCATGCAGGCCTCGTACGGCTCCGCCAGCAAGGACCTTCCGTTCTGGCGGCCCGACGGCAAGATGGTAGGTTACCTGGCCGGCGGCGCCGTCAAGGTCATGTCTCCGAACGGCTCGAACATGCGGCAGGTCTACCCGCCTCCGCATAAGGGCGGCGCCGACGAGC
Source organism: uncultured Chthonomonas sp. (assembly GCA_903885605.1). Taxonomy (GTDB): domain Bacteria; phylum Armatimonadota; class Chthonomonadetes; order Chthonomonadales; family CAJBBX01; genus CAJBBX01. The sequence goes on from CAISJD010000098.1 coordinate 54,772, forward strand.
ACGAGCAGAACCCCGGCCAGCCCACTCAGCCCGATGATCCCGGCTTGAAGAAGCCACCCGTGATCTCCTACGCCTGGTCGCCCAACGGCGTAGCCCTTGCGGCCATTCAGGTAACCGAGGGCGAGAACGCCTATGCCGTAGGCAAAGCGAGCTGGTGGCAACCCGGATCGCAGACGCCCGAGAGCGCCGATGCGGGCATGGCTGTATCGGAGCCCGAGGGCGTGATCGTCCTGCCGCACCCCGATGCCGAGACGCCCGTCCTGCTTGCCCAGGCGAGCCGTGTGGGCTTCTCGTGGTTCAACGACTCGAAGCGGCTCGCCGTGGCACTGACGACCAGCCGACACACGTCAGGCATCTTCGTCTTCCGAACCGACGAGAAGAACCTGCCCGCCGCGCCCGTTCTGGTCTCTCGCGGCCTGACGATAGCGCCGGAGAACCCCTCGGTCTCTCCCGACGGCAAGCTGATCGCCGCCGAGCTCTGGCGGCTGGATAGCGAGGACGACCGAACGCTGCTGGGCCTGGTGGTCCTGCCTGCTGAGCCGTCGCAGCCTCTCACGGTCGAGTCGAAGGCACAGATCGGCAAGTTGCGAGTACTCGCCGCCGATGCCCATATGCCGCGATGGTCGCCGGACGGGTCGCGCATCCTGTTCTGGCGCAACGGCCCCAAGGGGCGCGA
>CAISJD010000099.1 GCA_903885605.1 uncultured Chthonomonas sp.
GGAAAGGAGCGGCTCATTGGCCGACATTAAGCTCTTCACATCAGAAAGCGTAACCGAGGGACATCCCGACAAGCTGGCCGACCAGATCAGCGATGCGGTGCTCGACGCGCTCCTGGCGCAGGACCCCTCCTCGCGGGTGGCGCTGGAGACGCTGCTGACGCGCGGCCTGGCCGTCATCGCCGGCGAACTGACCACCACGGCCTATGTCGAGATGGCGCAGCTCGTTCGCGATACCATCGTCGAGGTCGGCTACGACAACACCAACGTCGGCTTCGACGGCCACACCACCGGCGTCATGCTGGCCATCCAGGCCCAGTCGGTGAACATCGCCGCAGGCGTCAACCGCTCGAAGGAAGAGCAGGGCGCCGGCGACCAGGGCATGATGTTCGGCTACGCTTGCGACGAGAGCGCGGAGCTGATGCCGCTCCCGATCACCATCGCCCACAAGCTCACGGCGCGCTACACGGCCGCCCGCAAGGCCGACAAGTCGCTGGGCTTCCGACCCGACGGCAAGTCGCAGGTCACGCTAGTCTACGCCGACGGCAAGCCGGACCACATCGACACCATCGTCTTCGCCGCACAGCACGAGGACGGCCTCTCACGTGAGGAAGTCGAGCGCCGCGTCATCGAGACGGTGGTTGAGCCGGTGCTGAAGGAGTACGGCGCGCTGGTCACCAGCAAGATCAAGTACCACGTGAACCCCACGGGCCAGTTCGTCATCGGCGGACCGCAGGGCGACACGGGCGTCACGGGCCGCAAGATCATCGTGGACACCTACGGCGGCTACGCCCGGCACGGCGGCGGAGCCTTCTCGGGCAAGGACCCGTCCAAGGTGGATCGGTCAGCCGCCTACATCGCCCGCTACCTTGCCAAGAACGTCGTCGCCGCGGGCCTCGCCGGCAAGTGCGAGATCCAGTTGGCCTACGCCATCGGCGTGGCACAGCCGGTGAGCATCTTCGTGGATACCTTCGGAACGGCCATCGTACCCGAGAGCCAGATCGCCGCGCGCCTGCAGGACCGGAGCCTCATCGACCTGCGCCCCGCGTTCATCATCGAGCGGCTTGGCCTGACTGATCGTAGCCGCGTCTGCTACCAGCAGACCGCCAAGAACGGCCACTTCGGCCATGCGGGCTTCACCTGGGAAGCCACCGACCTGGCGGCCGCGCTCCGCGCCTAACCGATCGGCGTCGCCGACAGATAAGGGGACGGCCACTGCCGGCCGTCCCCTTTCCCACATCAGGCTATCGCCGTACGGAAGGCCGGGTGGGCGATCAGACCTCCCAGCCCGACCGCGCCTTGCTCTGGCGGCCGGCGGAGGAGCGGGCGTCCACAAGGTTGAAGATGTACACCACCGCCGCCATGATCGCCAGGGGCCAGAACGCCGGCCCCGGGCCAAGGTGCGGCACCCACCCCATCCCCGTCCATCCCAGCAGGTAGACCATGATGAGGGCCAGCAGCATGAAGAGCAGACCCTTGCTGGTATCGCCCAAATACAGCTGTCCGACGCCCGGCATCAGCGCCGAAAGCAGCACGGCGACGTGGGCGCCCCGTGGTCCGGCCTCGTTGTATAGTCCCGGCGGAATCGGAACCTGCTGGACCGAGAGCGCCGCGAACTTGCGCTCGGCGCCGGCGCGGCCAGGGCCCACTTCCAGCGAGCGTTCATAGGCGGCCAGGGCGTCGTCGACGCGGCCCGTGGCCTGGAGCAGGTCACCGTACATCTCCAGGGCAGCAGCGTCGCCGGGCACCAACTGCAGCGCCGCGCACACCTCTGCCTCGGCGCCCTTCACATCGCCGCGGCGTCGGAGGATGTTGGCGTTGAGCAAGAGCCGATCCGCCTGCTGCTTCTCGTCATCCGTCGACCCGCGCAGGGCCGGGAAGTGCACCGTCGGATGCGGTACGAAGTGCGCCTCGGGCTGCGCGTCCGCGACGGGCTGCGGCGGCTGAGGAGCCTTGGCGCCGGTCCTGGCGCCGAGAGTGAGGAGCCGCGCGATCTCATCCGCCTGAACGCCGCGCTTCGCAAGCGCTTCGGCCAGAATGCGGTCGTCGCCCTCGGGGCCCTGGTCTGCCCGTCCGGCGGGCGCTGTCATCGCTACTCCCCGTCGCCCGGTTCGGAAACGACCTCGGCTGCGTCGAGCATCGGCGCGCCCTGCCAGTAACTCTCAAGCTGGTAGTATTCGCGCTGCTCGGGGTCCATCACGTGCACCACCACATCACCGTAGTCCATGAGGACCCAGTGCGCTCCCTCATACCCCTCCACGCGGATGCCGCCCATGCCGGCCTTCTTCATGGCCTCCACCACGGCATCGGAAAGCGTGCGGATATGCGTCGTCGAGGTGCCGCAGCAGATGACGAAGTAGTCGGTGACCAGGGTTCGGCCCCGCAGATCCAGTATGGTCAGGTCTCGCGCCTGCTTCGCGTCGGCGGCAGTTACCGCGAGGTTAAGCTTCTCCTCGGCTGTCATTACGTGACTATATCCTCCAGGGCCGGCGACCACCCACCCCACGCACGGCAACAGCCGCTCAGGGGAAGTGTGCCTCGACCGGTTCAGTATGCGGTTGGGTCGCCGGTTTGTCAAGTGCCGGCTCTGGGCGCAGTGCCGCCAGAAGGCCGGCGCACCCCAACGCCGCCACGGCTGCGGCCACCACGCCGGAGTCGTTGACGACCAGAAGCGCTGCTCCGCCGGCCCAGAATGCCGCTGATGCCTCAGGCGACGGGAAGCCCCCGAGCCGCCGCCACAGCATCGCCGAAACGCCGGCCACGAGGCAGGGCGACCAGGGGCTATGGAACGCCAGATAGGCGTTCATGGCCAGCTTGCGGCCAATGGTAGCCGCGTAGTCCGCGTTCGCAACAGCGAGGCCCAGGTGGCTGGCGCCGGTCGACGACCGAGCGTCCGCCATGGCAAGCCAGGCCAGCAACGCCGAGACAGCGACTGCGGCGAGCGCGAGCGCCACAAGGCGGGCACGAAGCGGCCGTGCGGCGCTGAAGCCCGCCACCGCCGCCACCGCAAGCGCAACCCCGCCGCCTGCATCGGCGCCGAGCCCCGGTGCGGCGGACACGACGGCAAGCCCCAGGGCAATGGCAGTGGCGGCGGCGACCGGCAGCAGCATGAAGCCCGATACGACGCCGACGAGGATCGCGCCGGACATCTCGTTGCCGACGCCGTAGAACCGTGCACCCTCCAGCACCGTGTAACCGAACAGCGACCGCTGGATGAGGCGCCCGCCCAGCGCCAGGTCGGCGGCCAGTATCAGAGCCAGAGCCAACGGGAGCCGCGCCACGAGGCCGGCGCTGGACCCGCCGCGGGCCCGCCACAGCGGCAGCGGCACAGACGCTGCAGCTACACCGGCGGCAAGCGCCAAGGCGGGCACGCCGAACGGCGCCAGGCCGGCCAGGCATAGTAGCGCGGGCATCTGAACCAACCAGGCGCCCAACCCCCGCACCAGCGGACCCGCCCGAGGTCGCCGAGGCGGCCAGGCTACCAGCGCGGCCGCGGCAAGCAGGACGATCAGCTGAGCCACCGGCCATCCACCGGTGAGACGGATGCGGGCCGCATGCGCCGCTGCATCGTCGTCTATGGCAAGCCATTGCCGAGCATCCAGGCGCGTCGCGGCATCCACGGACCAGGGCCGGCCCACCAGGCCTCGCGGGACGGTCACGCCCACGGTAGCCGGCAGGGCAGGCGCAAGATCGGTGTTCAGCACAATGCCGACGCGGCGCGTGGAGGGGCCTCGCACGACGCCGGGCCTCGGACCGAACTGGAGGAACGGACCCAACCGCAGCCTCGCAGCGCCGGCCGGCGGCACCGGAAGCCCCATAACCCAGAGCTGCATCCGAGCATCGGCCGACTGCATGGAGCGCGCGCGCGTCAACAGCAGCCTGAGCCTGCGGAGGGCGTAGGCGACGTGCGCTTCGGCCGCCTCAGGCGTGCAGAGGGCGGCGGACTCCATCGCTCGAGCCAGGTCACCGAACTGCCAGACTGCGACCCATCGATCCGACCCCGGCACGCCGTAGAGCGCAGGATCGGACCAGATCCCATAGGGCGTCGCCGGTTCGCCGGGAGCCGGGTCGGAGCGCACCGACGCGGAGTAGACCGTAGCTGCGCCGGTGCGCGACCAGAGCAGCGCCCTCGCTCCGCGCACCTGCCGCGGATCGGCCGGTTCGCCCCACGTCTCGGACCGGATGCCCGCGCCTGCCAGGCATGAGCCCAGGAGGCCCAGGTTCACGGCATGGTCTACACGCTCGCGGTTCAGCCGCGCCCATTCGGCTTGGGGCGCCGAGAGCCGCTCGGCGCCGGGCGCCAGGGCCCGCGAACCCGCACCCAGCGCTGCATAGAGGGAGGCTTCAGCGTCAGGCACGCCCGGCACGCGCGCCGCCCTGTGGAGCATCCAGCCCGCGCAGGCCTCAGCCGCCGCAGAGCGCAGCCACTCCAACTCGGGCCGCCGAAGCTCGGCTCCGCCCAGGCCGGGCACGAGCACGAGCAGGACCCGATCGGCTGCCCTGCCGCCGGCACTCGACGGCGCGCCGGCCAACCCAAGGCAGCCGAGCGCGGCTACCAGAAGCAACCGACGGCGAATGGCCGAGATCAGTCGGTTCGTGGACACCACTCACGCATCTGCGCGAAGGTGCGGCGCGCGTCATCGATTGTCTGACCGGGCATATTAAAGAGCCAACGCGTGTCGGGAAGTGAGAGGTCCAGGAGCGCCCTCACCGTCTCCAGATCGCTCCACGCGACCATGATGACGGCGTTGCCGCCGAAGTCACGGACGGTCGCGTGCGGGCCGCGCACGAACACGCGGTTCACGGCTCGCAGGTTGGGCACACGAAGGAAGGGGGGATGCTGATAGTCTGCGTCCGCGCAGCAGTGGATGAAGAGCCCGCCGAACGCGTCGGCTAGCTCCCGAAGCGCGGGCATGCAGAAGCGGTCGAACATGGCCGGCGACAGGCAACCGGCCTCGTCCTCGGAGAGCGAGAAGCCCAGCTCGGGCGGAGCCCAGTAGTATGGGCAGTGCGAGTGGATCGCCTGCGGGAACTCACGCGTGTACTCGGAGACGAACGACCGGACCAGCCTGGTGCACCTGGATATGAGCCGCTCCACCGCGTCGGGAGTGTCGTAGATGGCCCGGTACATGTCCTCCTTGTTCCAGACCAGCGCGGCGATGTCGAAGGGGCTCTGGTAATCCGGCCCGGTGATCGGCACATCGGGCCCCAGGCGATCTCGGACAAGCCCCGCGAGTTCAAATATCCGGCCAAGGGCGCCCGATGCAGGAGACGGATCCGGCAGGCGATCCGCCTCCTCAGCCGTGGTGACCAGCGGCCTGGACGCTGCATTCGACCCCTCGAAGTCGTGGACCGGACACCCGAACGCCGCCGCGAAGATGGCGGTATGGGTGAGGAGCCGGGCGTACGGCACGGCGTCGTCGCCCAGCTTCTCGGACCACTGCACCCTCGCCTCGTAGTCGCGCAAGACGCCGTCGAGGTAGTCGCGTACCGGGCGCGACGACGTCGAGTAGTCGCCGGGAGCCGAAGCGGCCGCTACCGGCGGATCCATGATCACCGCATGGCCTCGGAAGGGGCCTGCGAACAGGTCGGTCAGGAACCGCTTGTTCGCGTCGAACCTCGCCGGCATCGGGCCTCCCTACGGCCGGCCGGCCGGTGGCGCGCCGGCGCCCGCGCCGGGGCCAGGACCGGTCATCATGCCCTCTTGCGCGCCCTTGGGCGGCACGAAGGTGAAGACCGAATCGGCGATGGGTGCGTTCAGCTTCTCCGACACCACTCGCATCGTCATGCTGAACGTCACTGGCTTTCCCTGCATCCCCATCTGCGAGCCCGAGCCCTTCAGCTGGCACAGGCGCGACGTCGACTTATCCACGTAGGCCAGGAGACGGCCGATGCCGGGTCCCGTCGGGGCCTTCTTCGGAGTGATCTCAACCACCGTGCAGGTCCGGCCGGCCACGGTCTCGGTGCGCAGGATGCGCATGTTCGATGCCTTGTCGTTCTTGCTCAGGTCAATGACCTGGAGGGCGGCCTTGCCCTGCGACGACGGCATCCGCTGGAAGCGGTTGGCCATCGCTGAGTAGAGCACCATCGACTTTCCGTCATCGTATGCGGTGATGTTCATCGGACTGGTGCGCGACCAGCCCTTGCGGCCGGGAAGCGCCTTCACCTCGATGGTCATCTTCATGCCCGGCGCGCCGGCGGCGCCGATCTGCATGTCGTAGACCGCCTGGTAGGTCCTGGCCGCCTGCACGGTCTGGGCAGCCTTCTTCAGCACTGCGGAGGCGGCGGGATCGGCAACGGCGGGCCTCAGCGAGAACGACGCAGCGGCCAGCGCGAGCGGGGCGATACGGCCTGGCGATATCACAGACGGTGCCTCTTTCCGGGCGCCTTGCGCCCACGGTCAGTTACTCCTCGGGTTCGTTCAGCAGGGCGCCGATGGAGGGAGCCTCAACGCGGGCGGTGAGAAGATCCATGTCGGTGACACGGACGAACTGCGCCAGCGGCCACTGGCGAAGGTGCGAGCAGACTAGCTCGAACTGGTCGGGCTCCATCTCCTGAAGACCCGTCAGCTCCGTCTCGCTCACCAGCAGTAGCCGCCCGAACTCCTGCATGTGGATGCTTCGGGCGTCGCGCAGGTCGCGGGTGAACGTGATCTCAATGTTGTCGCTCAGGTAGATGCGTACCGGGCCGTCGTCGAGGCCGCCGAACCAGGCGCTGAGGCTGTCGTCCCGTTCCGAATAGCTGATGGCGAAACTTGCCAAAGGCCCGCTCCCTGATCATGCCTGCGACGAGGCCCGCTAGAAACGCTCGAACCGCTCCACGTCGACCACGAAGACCACGGCGCCGCCCACCAGGACCTTCACGGGCGACGGCATGAACGTGCCCACGGGAGCGGCGTCCGGCGGCAGCACGTTGACGAACTGCTCGCGTGTCTTACAGCTGTCGCCGACGACCCCCAGCACCTTCTCCACTTCGGCGTCGTCCACGCCTATGAGCAGCGTGACGTTGCCCTCGCGGAGGAAGCCGCCGGTGCTGCCGATCTTGGTGAATTTGTAGCCGTGCCGAAGCAGGGCCTCGGTGATCCGGCTCTTGTCCCGGTCATGCACCACGGTAATGACTAGCTTCATGGCACTTCCCCCCGTGTCAACCAGTTGCGCGCCCAAGTGCAGGCGCCAGATCCCTCAGGGCCGAGTGGATGCGCTCCTCGACCTCGGCCGGCGAGCCCGATGCATCGATGACCCGGAACCGCTCCGGGCTCTGCCGCGCCTCGGCAAGGAAGCCTTCGCGGACCCGGACGTGGAACTCTGCCGGTTCGGCCTCCATGCGGTTGCGGTCCATCTGGCGGGCCAGCCCGGTCTCAGGCGGCAGGTCGAGCAGCAGCGTCCTATCCGGCAATACGCCGCCCACGGCGAAAGCGTTCAAACTCCGTATGGCGGCCACATCCTGCTGCCGGCCCCAGCCCTGGTAGGCCACGCTGGAGTCGATGTGCCGGTCGCCCAATACCACGGCTCCACGCGCCACGGCCGGCGCCACGACCCGCGAGACCACCTGCGCCCGTGCGGCCAGAAAGAGCAGGAGCTCGGCTCGGGCCTCCAGGTCGGAGGCGGTGTCCAGCAGCAGCGCCCGGATGCGCTCGGCCATGGGCTCGCCGCCCGGTTCGCGCACGCAGACCACGTCGATACCCTCGGCACGGAGGCGCGCCTCCAGCCGCACGATCTGGCTCGACTTGCCGCTCCCCTCGACACCCTCAAACGTGATGAAGAGGCCCCTCATACGGGGAGTATCCGCACTCGCCGCTGCGGCTCGTCGCCCACGCTCTCCGAGACCAGGTTGCGGTCCACCACCAGCTGATGCTGCATCCGGCGGTTGTAGCCGTTCTGCGGACGCAGTTCCACCGGAACGCCCGACTCGGCCACGCGGCGCACGCCCTCCTCCGCCTCGCGCAGGGCCTCGTCGGTGTAGCCGCGGTCCAGCGGACCCATCTGGAAGATATCGCGAACCGCCGACACCACCTGGGCGTAGGTGTTGCTCTTTACGATGTGCGTGGGCAGGTTGCGCGATTGGGCGTCCCGCATACGGGCCGGCTCGCGCCGATAGCTGGCCTTGAGCGCGATGACCACGTCTGCCTCGCGAATGTCCCGGGCAATGGTCGCCGAGACGTGGCTCTCCAGGATCGCGCGATCCAGCCGGTTGCGGTTCACGCCGTACGGGAAGATGCGCAGCACCGAGTTGCTGCGCTTCCGGGTCACCGCGTCGGGATGGCGCGCCGCCGGCGATTGCCCATCGGGAGCCGGCAGGTGCAGCGGCTCGAAGTCGTCATCCACCTCGTCGACGACGGGCCGCGGGCCGGCCTGGTCGGAACTGGAGCGCTGCACGACCTCGATCTCGCCTTCGGCGTTGCGGACGCGAATCTCCGGGCGCGGCGGCGCTCCGCGGAGGAAGCGGTCCACAGTCTCCTCGACGTTATGGTGGATCGCCAGCTTGTTCACGTCCATGATCTCAATGACGACCTCGAACGTGGGCGGGGCCTTGCGCTCCAGCACGGTCTTCTGCGTGCCGCGCCGCTTGGCCTCCTCGTCCGACAGCGTCACCGCCGCAATACCACCCACCAGGTCGCTCAGGGTGGGGTTCATCAGCAGGTTCTCGAGGCTGTTGCCGTGGGCCGTGGCCACCAGCTGCACGCCCCGCTCGGCGATGGTGCGCGAGGCGAAGGCCTCCTGCTCCGTGCCGATCTCGTCGATGACGATCACCTCGGGCATGTGGTTCTCTACCGCCTCGATCATCACCGCGTGCTGCATGGCCGGCTCGGGCACCTGCATCCGCCGGGCTCGGCCGATGGCGGGATGCGGGATGTCGCCGTCGCCGGCGATCTCGTTGGAGGTATCGACCACGACGACGCGGCGCCGGTACTGGTCGCTGAGGATCCGGGCCACCTCGCGCAGCTTGGTCGTCTTCCCCCGGCCCGGCCGCCCGAGCATGAGGATCGACTTGCCCTCCTCCACCACGTCGTGGATGATGTCGATGGTCCCGTAGACGGCTCGGCCGACGCGGCACGTCACGCCGATGATCTTCCCCACCCGGTTGCGGATGGCCGAGATCCGGTGGAGGGTGCGCTCGATACCCGCGCGGTTATCCTTGCCGAAGCTGCCCACGCGCGCGACGACGTAGTCGATGTCGGCCTGCGTGGCGGCCTCGGAGCCCACATCCACCACGGATTCGGTGTACCGGGCCTCGGGGACACGGCCCAGGTCTATGACGATCTCCAGCAGGCCCTCCTCGGTCTGGATCGCCGCGAGCGCGTCGCGGAGGGCAGGCGGGAGGACATCCAGGAGCTGATCGATGTTATCGGTGATCTGATGCTGCTTCATGCGGTACCGGGCGGCGCACGGAGGGGCCTGTTGGGATGGGTTGCATGGCCCGCGCCGCCCGAATGATACCAATGATATGCGTCAGAAGGCAACGCCGCCGAGACGGCCGGGGCCAGGCCTAGTATCCGTAGTCGGTCAGGAACTCCGCAAAGCCCTCGATCTCGTCATCTGCCAGCGGCGAGCCGTCTGCGGCCTCGTCGTCCTCCTCGTCCTCCTCAGAGCAGGCGGTCCGGAACTCCGACCGAAGGGTCCGGGCGTACTCCGAGTCGCCGGCGATCAGGTCTGCCGCCTTGCCGATCCACTCCACCTTGTAGTGGCCGGCGAGACCGTCGTTGTAGAGCTTCTGCGCGATCGGCATGGCCGCGTCGCCGGCCGGAAGGCCCGGCCGAGCCGCCGCCAGCGCCGCCACGACCTCAGGTCCGCCCTCGCGCTTCCTCATGCAGCTTTCGGCGTCCACGCAGAGCAGGAAGTCCACCATGTCATCGACGGTGTCGAACCATGCGAACGCACCCACGCCGCTGCCACAGAACGCCGGCGCCGCGTCGCAGAACTGGTAGAAGCCATACCGTTGCGGCTCGCACGGACGGCTGTATGCCTCCTCCAGCGGATCGATCTCGGGCCCAACTTCGTCTTGCATCTCACGTCCCTCCATTAGCGATTGCGGGGCCCTGTCGCCCCTGCCGCCGACACTACTCGCGCGGGCTCGCCAAAACCGGAAAGGGCGAGACGCGGCTTTGGCCCAAACGCCCCGGCGCGCCCGCGAGCGACCGCTGAGGCTTGACAGCAGCGTCCGGGGAGCCGCATAATAGTCCACTCTTGCGGGAATAGCTCAGTGGTAGAGCATCTGCTTCCCAAGCAGAGGGTCGCGGGTTCGAGTCCCGTTTCCCGCTCCATTCATGGTCCAGCGCTCTTGATCTGAGCGTGATGTGGGTCTTGCGTCGCTCGGCTTGGTACTGGTCGTGCCCAAAGTCAGATTGCCTGTATCTGGCTACGGTCGGCGTTCGTGCCTAGCTTGTCTGCATCCGCTCGGTGCCTGACAGCGACGGCATCATCCATGGACAGATGTGGTTCGCCTACCTCCATGCGGCACGAAGACGTCTTGATCGGAGTCCAATAGGCGTGTGCGTCACTCCACCCTCAGCCCGAGGTGCCAGGGTGTTTGCACATCCGCAGGTGCGCAATGCCTTGGCCGCTCCAGTGTGCCGTGCATATGGCTCCACTGTGGTACCTGGTTCAGCCGAGGAGTCCGACCAACGAGTACCAGCAAACGACGGCTAGGTCGACCCCAATCGCCCGCCAGGCAGCGCACCTAGTCGGTTCACCAACGGCGAGCGGTAGCCACGCCGGAGTCCGGCCTGGCGGATCCAGGCCGCAGGCCGAACAGAAGCAAACCGGCCATACCGCATCCTCTTGATGCCACTGGTCAGGGATGAGTAGACGGGACCAGGCGGTCGAACCGCGCTGCTCCGGCGGCGGTCCTAGGATCCGCCGAGATCAGCGCGATGGGAGCAGTATGAAGTTCGTAGACCTGTTTGCCGGCCTCGGAGGATTCCATCTCGCCCTCAAGCAACTAGGGCATGAATGCGTGTTCGCGAGCGAGATCAGTGACCGCCTGCGTGAGACCTATACCGCCAACTTCGGGCTCGAGCCCAGGGGTGACATCCGCGAGATCGCCCTGGCGGACATCCCAGCCCACGACATCCTGTGTGGCGGCTTCCCCTGCCAGCCATTCTCCAAGGCAGGCGGGCAGCAGGGGCTGCGTTGCCCAAAGAACGGCGACCTGTTCGAGCGCACGCTGGCAATTCTGCGCCACCGGAAGCCGCTATACCTGATCCTAGAGAACGTTCCCAATCTCGAGCGACATGACTCGGGTAGGACGTGGCAGTCGATGCAGCGCGGACTGCGCGAGGCAGGATACCACGTTCGAGACAGGAAGCTCTCACCACACAAATTCGGCATACCCCAAATACGTGAACGTATTTTCATCGTTGGTTCGCGGGAACCAATTAACGGGTTTGTCTGGCCGCACGAGGCTCCATCTGCACCACTATCAATTGTATCAGCGCTGGAGCAGGACCCTACCGATGCGCGTCCGCTCACTACCCAGGTCGTAAAGTGCTTAGAGGTATGGCAGGACTTCGTTGCGGCATACCCATGTGACAAGCAGCTACCATCGTTCCCGATTTGGTCGATGGAATTCGGCGCAGAC
>CAISJD010000100.1 GCA_903885605.1 uncultured Chthonomonas sp.
CCGGAGAGGAACTCCTTGCGGCCCCAACCGGCAATGTTCGGCTTCACGCTGCACCGGGCGGCCTCGCCCTCGATCCAGATGGCCGATGCCGTCTGCCGCGCCCCGGCGCTCGCCGCCGAGCAGGTCAAGGCCATCCATGCCGCTGCCACCGCCGCCCATCGCCAACGCACGCGCATCACCTGTCCCCCCCAGAAGCCCGAGTTGCGCATAAGGTTCGGCACAGGAAGTCGAGGTACCTGCCGGCAAACGGGCGAGGCCGTGCCGATGTACGACCGTTTGACTTTCACGGAGCAGTCCCCGGCGGCCTCGGCCCTTGGGTACCATGTGCCCGACGGCAACCATCACGGGAGGTGCGCGGATGAAGATCACCCGCATTGAGACGTTCATGGTGCGACCGCGGTCGCTCTACCTGAAGGTACACACCGACGAAGGCCTCATTGGCCTTGGGGAGCCGATTCTGGAGGGGCGCGCCGCCACCTGCGCGGCAGCGGTGGCCGAGCTGGAGCCCTACTTGCTGGGGAAAGACCCCACCCGCGTGGCCCACCACTGGCAGGCCATGTACCGCCACGCCTTCTACCGTGGGGGGCCGATCCTGACCAGCGCATTATCCGGCGTGGAGCAGGCACTCTGGGACCTTGCGGGCAAGGCCGTGGGTCTGCCGGTCTACGCCCTTCTGGGTGGCGCCACCCGGGACCGAATCCGGATGTACGCGGGCTGCGGAGGCGGCACACCCGAGGAGGCCGCATCGGCTGCCAAGGCGCGTGTGGCGCAGGGCTTCCGGTCGCTGAAGACGGGTATTGCCGGCGGCCGTCCGCCGCGCATCGTGGAGGACATGGCCTACGTGGAGCGGGCGGTCTCTGTCTTCGCGGCCATGCGCGATGCGGTAGGCAAGGAGATCGATATTGCCATCGACTTCCACGGCGCCGTGAGCCCGCAGACCGCCATGGTCCTGATCAAGGCCCTGGAGCCCTATCAGCCCATGTTCATCGAGGAGCCGGTGCAGTGCCAGAACCTCGACATCCTGGCGGATATGGCGCGCAAGACGCATATCCCCATCGCCACCGGCGAGAGGCTCTTCACCAAGTGGCAGTTCCGCGAAGCGCTGGAGAAGCGGGCGGCGTCGATCCTGCAGCCCGACCTGTCCCATGCGGGCGGGATCCTGGAGTGCCGGCTGATCGCGGGTATGGCCGAGGCTTACTACGCCGGCATCGCGCCGCACTGCCCGCTGGGACCGGTGGCTCTGGCGGCCTGCATCCAACTCGACGCCTGCATCCCCAACCTGGTGGCGCAGGAGCACGCGCACCTGGGTGAGGGCATCCTGAAGCAGCCCTTCGTGGTGAAGGACGGCTACGTGGACCTCCCCACGGGACCGGGCCTGGGCATCGAACTGGACGAGGAGGCCCTGCAGTCGCAGATCATGGAGAGAGGCTGGCCGAACCCGGAGCTCTACCTCGAGGACGGCTCAGTCACGGACTGGTAGGCCGGGCGAGGCCTTTCCCTACTCCGCCCTGCCGCCCAGATGGTGCGCGAAGCACAGGCGGGCGCGGCGCCACATCTCCTCAGAGAGGACGTGGCCCGCGCCCTCCTCGACATACCATGTGAAGGCGTCCGGCGCCCCGGCCTCGGCGTAGCGGGCGGCGATCGCCTCGACGGCCTCGCGGACCTCCGGAATGGGGCTGCCGCTGTCATCCGTGCCGAAGTTGAGGTGCAGCGCACGGGGCGCCGTCAGCGCGGCGATCTCCGGCGTATCGCCGTGCTCCATCCATCCCGGCACGAAGTTCGGGAAGCAGTGGAGCAGGTGCGTCCGCTCGATGGCCGCGTAGGTGGGCAGGCAGCAGTTGCCCACGAGGCACTTCAGGCGCGGCTCCCATGGGCCCACCAGCCAGGTATGGGTGCTGCCCATGGAGTGGCCGTAGCACCCAAGGCGGGCGGCGTCGACCTCGGGCAGGCCGCAAAGGAGGTCGACCGCGCGGCGCATGTCCAGGATCGACTTCCACGCCAGGCTCTTGCCGCGAACGACATAACGCAGGAACTCGAAGCGCTCGAAGTCGCCGCCATGGAGACCGTCGTCGCGCCTCTCGCCGAAGCAGAGCGCGTCGGGGCAGAGGACCACGTAGCCGAGGCGCGCCAGCGCGGCGCCGGTGTGGTGCATGGGGTCACCGGACAGCCCCGCAGGCTCCGAACCGCCGAGCTCGTACTGGCCGTTGTGCTGGTGCCATACGGCGACGGCCGGGGCGGGCGCCTCGGGCGTGGCGGCGTCGGGCGTCAGCAGGTAGGCGGGGACGCGCTCATCCGGCTCGGCCAGGTAGGAGACGCGCCGGAGCGTGTAGCCGTCACACGCCTCCGAGCCCTGCTCCTCCATCTCCAGCGGCCCGCCTGCGGGCCAGGGGCCGCCCAGGCAGCGGAGCAGGGCGGCTCGCCGGGCCTCGGCGTCGGGCCTCTCAGTCGCCGCCATTTGGATCGGGCCGCATGCCTTCCGGCGCGCCGTTGGGCTGGGTGAGGCAGGCCATGGGCGGCGTCTCCACCTTGCCCTGCTCATGCACGAGGAAGTAGCGCACGTTGCTGACGATGACGCCCGGCAGGTGGCTCAGGTAGTGCTTCACCAGGAGGCCGTTGGCGCTGTGCAGCAGGCGGTGGTACCACTTGCCGGGCACGAACTCCGGCACGACGACCGTGACGACGTGGTTGGGCCGCTCGCTGCTCACCTCGCGGACGTAGCGCACCAGCGGAGCCACCAGCGACCGGAACGGGCTGGGCATGATGACCAGCGGCGTGTCCGGCCCCACATACTGGTCCCACTCGCGGATGAGGCGGGGCGTGTCGGCGGGGTCGATCTCGATATGGATGGCCCGGCAGTCCTGCGAGAGGCTCTTGGCGTAGTTCAGCGCCGGGAAGACGCCCTGGTGCAGGCTCGGCAGGACCAGCAGCACCGTGTTGATCGGCTGCTCGCGGTCGGGCTCGCGGTTCACCAGGGATAGGCACCGGCGGCAGTTCTCGTAGTGGTTCCAGATGCCACGGAACATGAAGACGAGCACCACTGAGGTCACCACCACGATCCACGCGCCCTCCAGGAACTTCTCGAAGAGCACGTTGATCATCACGATGCCGGTGCACATGGCGCCGAAGCCGTTGATCGTGGCCTTGAGGCGCCAGCCGGGGCCGCGCTCGGTGAACCAGCGCTTCACCATGCCGGACTGCGAGAGCGTAAAGGCCGTGAAGACGCCCACCGCATAGAGCGGGATCAGGCGGTCGACGCTGCCGTGGTAGAGGATCACGAGCAACGAGGCGAAGAAGCCCAGCATCAGGATGCCATTGGTGTAGACCAGCTTATCGCCCACGTTGGCCAGCTGCCGGGGCAGGTACCGGTCGCGCGAGAGGAAGTAGCTGAGCCTCGGGAAGTCGGCGAACGCCGTGTTGGCCGCCAGCACCAGGATGAGCATGGTGCTGATCTGCATCGTGTAGTAGAGGGCCACGCGCCAGGGGGCGCCGGTCTGGCCGAAGACCATGTTGGCAAGCTGCTCGATGACAGGCGAGGAGGAGGCGGCGCCGTGCCCGTGCCCATAGTGGACATAGACCACGTGGAACTGGGTGGCCAGGTACGAGATGCCCAGGAAAAGGAAGCCCAGGATGATGGCCATCCAGATCAGGGTAATCGACGCGTTGCGGCTCTCGGGCTTGCGGAAGGCCGGGATGCCGTCGCTCACCGCCTCGGTGCCCGTCATGGCCGAGCAGCCGTTGGCGAACCCGCGCAAGACCACACCCAAGAGCACCATCCCGGAGATGCCTCCGGCGGCCTGCTTGAGTCCCGCGGCCTCAGCGCGGATGCGCTCTGCCTCAATGGCGCCCAGGTTCAGTTCGTACAGGCCCAACGAGCCCGCCACGCCCAGGGAGATCATCAGGACGGCCATGCCGATGAAGAGGTACGTGGGCCCGGCGAAGAGGGCGCCCGATTCCTTGAGCCCCCTCATATTCAGGAGTGTCACGATCGTGATGAGCGTCACGCAGACAGGCACCACGTGGTTGTGCAGGCCCAGGTGCTGCGCGAAAGGCGTCGATACGAGGTTCTGGACGCCCGAGCTGATCGACACCGCCACGGTCATCACGTAGTCGATCAGCAGCGCCGAGGCGGCCACGAGGCCCGGCAGGATGCCCAGATTGTTCTTCGAGACGATGTAGGAGCCGCCGCCTTGCGGATAGGCGAAGACAGTCTGGTAGTACGACGCGACCACGATGAAGAGCAGGCTCACGATGCCGAACGTGATGCCCATGCCCAACCTCGAGTAGAGGTCCTTGCTGGACATGGCCCAGAGGCCGGCGGCGCCGAGCACCAGGAGGATCTCCTGCGTGGCGTAGGCGGTGGATGAGATCGCGTCCGACGAGAAGACCGGAAGCGCCAGGAACTTGGGTAGCTTAGAGTGCTCCTGGTGCTCCGTGGCGATGGGCTTGCCGAAAAGGAGGGTTCGCAGGAGGTCCAGCGGCGAGCGCTGCATCTGCTCGGACGCAGGCTTGTGGCCCGCGCGCCAGCGGGTCTGGCCGGGTTGGGCATTGAGTGGCATATTGTGGTGGCCTCTGGTAACGGATCGATCGATAGTGTACCGCGATTGGCGCGGCTCCCCCTGAGGCAGGAGTTCAGCCCCTCTCGGGTGAATCTGCTGGCGAATTCGCGACGAGGGAGCCGACATGAACCTGAGACAGCAGCAAGCGTGCCTGAGCCTCGACGGCCCGTGGGATTGCGCGTACCACGACGGCCCCGGCGCCGTCCAGCCGATGACGACCGCCGAGGCCCGCGAGGCGGGTCTCCCCGTCATCGCCGCCACGACGCCCGGGTGCATGGAGCTCGACCTGGTAGATGCCGGGCTCCTGCCTGAGCCGTTCCAGGGCATGAACATGGCCCTGCTGCCGACGCTGGAGGACCGGCACCTCTGGTATTACCGCGAGTTCGACGCCGACGAGACGCCCGGGCATGAGGCGTTCCTGCTCTTCGAGGGCATCGACTGCCACGCCCGCGTCTTCCTCAACGGCGACCTGATCGCCTGCCCGGACAACATGCTCATCGAGCACCGCATCGACGTCACCGGACGGCTTCGGGGCCGGAACACGCTCTGCGTACACATCCTGCCGGCCGTGACCGAGGCCGCCAAGCATGACGCACCGCGCATCGTCAACGCCATGGCCTCCAACGCCGAGTCGCTCTACGCCCGCAAGGCGCCGCACATGTACGGCTGGGACATCATGCCCCGGGCCGTCTCGGCGGGCATCTGGCGCTCCGTCAAGCTCCTGTCGCTGCCCTGCGAGCGGCTGGACGACCTCTTCATCGAAACCGTCGGACTGGCAGAGGATGCCTCCCGGGCGAGCATGATCCTCCACTGGCGCGGGCGGATCGGCTCCGCGTATGCGTCGCAGTATGAGCTGGAGGTGACCGGCGCCTGTGGCGACCGGACCTTCACCCAGCGCCGCCGCATCCTCTTCGGCGTGGGGCAGTGGAGGTTCGACATTGCGGACCCCGCGCTCTGGTGGCCGCGCGGCAGCGGCGAGCAGAGCCTCTACGCCGTCTCGGCCCGGCTACTGAAGGACGGCGCCGAGGTCGACGCCCTGGACCTGACGCTGGGCATCCGCACCGTGAAGCTGGACCGCACGGACCTGACCGACGAGGCGGGCTCGGGCAAGTTCGAGTTCATCGTCAACGGCCGGCGCATCTTCATCCTCGGATCCAACTGGGTTCCGCTGGATGCCTTCCACTGCCGTGACCTCTCCCGCACCGAAACCGCGCTGGAGCTGGTCGAGGACATCGGCTGCAACATGGTGCGCTGCTGGGGCGGCAACGTCTACGAGAGCGACCTCTTCTTCGACCTCTGCGACCGCAAGGGCATCATGGTCTGGCAGGACTTCTCCATGGCCTGCGCCATCTACCCGCAGGAGCACGATTTCCAGGTCACGCTGGCGCACGAGGCCCGGGCCGTGGTGCGCCGCCTGCGGCAGCACGCCTCCATCGCGCTCTGGTCCGGCGACAACGAGTGCGACTACTCGTTCCTCTGGGGCGGCTCCGTGGCCGATCCCAACAGCAACGTGCTGACCCGCGTGGTGCTGCCCGAGATCGTGCGGCAGGAAGACCCGACCCGCCACTACCTGCCCAGTTCGCCCTACATCTCACCGGCCGCCTTCAAGCAGGGCGTCCACCTGCTGCCGGAGGACCACCTCTGGGGCCCGCGAGACTACTATAAGGGCCAGTTCTATACATCGTCCATTTGCCACTTTGCCAGCGAGACCGGCTACCACGGCTGCCCCTCGCCTGCGTCGCTGCGGCGGTTCCTCTCGCCCGACAAGGTCTGGCCGTACCAGGGCAACGAAGAGTGGATCCTCCACAGCACCTCGCCGGTGCCTGGTGTGAACCTCTTCGACTACCGCGTGGAGCTCATGGCCGCGCAGGTGCAGACGCTGTTCGGCGCCATACCGGACGACGTGGACGCCTTCGCCTTTGCCAGCCAGGTGTCGCAGGCCGAGGCCATGAAGTTCTTCATAGAGCGGTTCCGCACGGGCAAGTGGCGCCGCACGGGCATTATCTGGTGGAACATCCTGGACGGCTGGCCGCAGCTGAGCGATGCCGTCGTGGACTACTACTTCGGCAAGAAGCTGGCCTACCACGTCATCAAGGCGTCCCAGCAGCCCCTCTGCCTGGCCCTGCGAGAGGAGTGCGACGGCGCGCGACAGCTCGTGGCCTGCAACGACACGCAGGAGGAGATCAACCTCGACTGGACGGTGACCGATGTGGATACCGGCGACATCGTGGCCCAGGGCGCCGCAGTGGCCGAGGCGGACGCCGCCTGTGTGATAGGCCTCGTGCCCGCCCTGCCCGGCGAGCAGCGCCTGCTCTCCATCGCCTGGGCCGCCGAGACCGGCGACGGCCGCAGCCATTACCTGGCGGGCAAGCCGCCCTTCGACCTCGCCTGGTGCCGCGCCGCGCTCGCCAAGGCCGGCGTCCTCGATGGGACGGTCTGGGAGGCGTCTTGACGGCCCTCTGGCTGCCGGCGGGCCTCGCCATTCAACTCCTCGCCTCGTCACCTCCTCGCCTCCCCAGGGCAGAGGCGCCGGCCTGCGTTTACGCGCCCGCCGACCGGACGGTGCGAGTGGCCGTGGGTGCGGGCCGGGCCTCGATCCTGCGAGTGGCCGACCCGGCCTTTGTGATCGGCGGCAAGGAGCTACGGGCCTCCGAGGGGCGCGTGGCGTTGCTGCAGTCGGCGCCGATCACCGGCGGGATGCGGCACCGGTACCGGGCCACGTGGGAGCAGGGCTCGGCCCAGTGGACCGTTGAGGCAGCGCCGATCGGCGGCGTCCTGCGGCTACGGGTCTACGAAGCCACCGCGCCCGTGGCGCGCATCGGCGCCGGGACCGTGGAGGCCGCCGGGCAGTGGTTCCGCATCGGGTACACCCGTAATGCCGAGCCCTACGGCCAGCCCTTCTGGCCCCGCGTGGCGAGGCTCAAGGACCAGCGGCTCTACCTGGCCGCCGGATGGAAGATGGCCGCCTCCAACGGCTCCGCGTGGGAGGCGCTGGACCAGCGGTTCAGCGGCACGGGGACCTTCGAGGCGGGGATGCAGGTCGTCTACTCGCCCCGCGCCGACGGCTCACGGCAGCCGCTGGACGAGACGCTGGAGGTGCGCGCCTCCTCCGGCCTCTGGCGGGCCGCGCCGGCGGCGGAGACTGAGCCCAGCGAGTATGGCCGCGACCTGGCCTCGATGCTCCACCTCGATGTCTGGGACGGCACGGCCGCCGACACCGAGTACCTGCTCCGCCGCCTGGCCCTGCTCACCGGCGGCGCCATGCGGTTCCTGACCCTCTTCGAGAACTGGCAGGCCGGCGGGTTCGACAGTCTGCTGCCCGACAGCCTCCGCATGCCCGATTACCCGCCCAACCCCGGCATCGGCAGCGTGGCCGAGTTCGCGCGGCTCAGCCGGGTGGCGCGGGGCATGGGGCGGTTCGGGCTCCGGACCAACTACGTCTACCTGCGGCCCGGCTCGCCCAGCGTCCGCGAGGGCAAGGCGCGGCAGGCCACGGGCTCCGACGGCAAGCCCGCCTGGTACACCCGCCCCGGCGACTGGCTGCCGCTGGCGCGCAGGCAGGAGGCCGAGATCCAGAGCCTCTTCCGCTGCAACGCATCATTCACCGACCAGATCACCAGCGCAGCCGCTCCCTGGGGCTACGCCGACTACGACCCGGCCCAACCCGCCTTCGCCTCTATGCGCTCGGTCCTCGCCCGGCAGCGCGAGCTCTGCAGGCTCATCAAGGCGACGCACAAGGGACCGCTGGGCAGCGAGACGAACATCGACGAGCAGCTCCTGGGCCGGTACGTGGACACGGGCGACTTCGGCATCTACGACGGCCACCACCGGCTCATGACGCCGGAGTTCAAGCTCCGCCGCATCCACGGCCTCTCCACATTCCACGGCATGGGCCTCATGTACCGCTTCTTTGAGATGCCGCCCTTCGCGGGCTGGTCCGCCGGCAAGGCAACCTACCTCACCGACCCGGCGCAGTACGACGACTACCGGGCCTGCGAGGCGCTCTACGGCAACGGCGCGTACCTCTTCTACTATCCCGGCATGCCCTGGGACTTCGTGCTCACCGAGTGCCTGGTGATGGGCCGCCTGCAGCGCCTCACCGCCATGCAGCCCGTCCGCGACGTCCGCTACTGGAGCGCGGGCCAATGGCAGACCCTTGAGGAGCTGGTGGACGCGGGCGTCGACCCGTTGCCCCTCTTCTGGAACCCGCAGCCGAAGGCCTTCGAGCGCATCCGCGTTCGCTACGCCGGCGGCCTCACGGTGCTGGTGAACCGTGGAGCCGAAGCCTGCACGGCCGCCACGCCCGACGGTGCAGTGACGCTGGGCCGCTCGGCCTGGGCAGCATGGAAGGCCGACGGCAGCTTCACGGCCTACTCGGCCTGCCCGCCGGGCTCGACGACGCGCATCGACTTCGTGCGGGACCGGGCCGCATCGCTGAAGTACGTGAACCCGCGCGGCGCCATGGTGCTGGGCTGCAGCAGGCCTACCGTCTGGGTGGGCGGCCGCAAACGAGTGGAGATGGATCCGCGCACCGGCGACGCCGTGGTGGAGGGCAAGGCCCACCCGTGGCGGCCGCCCTCGTCGGTCAAGCGGACGACCGTGGACTTCCGGTTTGACACCTCGCTCCACGGCTGGACGGGCCTCTCCGACCTGGGGCCCATGCGGCTTCAGGGCGGCAGGATGGTGGCCGACGTCACCGGTCCCGACCCCTACATGTCCGCCCCGCCGCTTGATCTTGCGCCCGACAGCGTGAAGGCGCTGGTGATCCGCATGCATTCCACCTGCGGCGAGTTCGGCCAGCTCTACTTCCGCGCCGAGGGCGTGCAGGCCGGCGCCGAGGAGATGTGCATCCGCTTCCCGGTGGAGGCAGGTGCCCCCATGCGCGACATCCGCATCCCGGTAGGCGACCACCCGCTCTGGCGAGGCAGGCGCATCACCTACCTGCGGCTCGATCCCGAGCACGGCGCCGCGCCGGGGCAGATTGAGATCGAGTCGGTTCAGGGCGAATAGCCGATATGCCGCCGACGGGCACGCGTCTGACAGGCCGCTCCGATGCCTAGGTACAATCTCCCTGCGCGCGAACGTGCGCATACCTGTCAGGAGGGGCAAAGATGGCGCTGGAGCGCACGTTTGTGATGGTCAAGCCGGACGGCGTCGAGCGGCGGCTGGTGGGCGAGATCATCGGCCGGTTCGAGCGGCGCGGACTTCGGCTAGTAGGCATGAGGCTGCTGCAGCCCGACCGCGCATTGGCCGAGAGGCACTACGCTACCCACAAGGGGAAGCCATTCTACGAGCCGCTGGTGGACTTCATCATCAGCGGGCCAGTGGTGGCCATGTGCTGGGAAGGCACCCAGGCCGTGTCTCTCGTGCGCAAGATGATGGGTGCGCTCAAGCCGGAAGAGGCGCTGCCGGGCACGATCCGCGGCGACTTCACCACCGAGGTACGCACCAATCTCGTGCATGGCTCGGACGCAGTAGAGACCGCGCAAGCAGAGATAGCGCTCTGGCTGGGGAACGATCTGCTGCCGTAGGAGACGCCACCCATGTTCGCAACGCTGCTGCTCGACGTCGAGGACATCATCGCCCCGGAGGCCGACGACGCCGCGCGTGACGTGGCGAACCTGCTCTCTGAGGAGGGGCTGCGCGCTACCTTCTGCGTGGTGGGCGAGCGGGCGCGGCAGTGGGCGCACCGCAAGCGAACCGACGTGGTGGAGGCGCTGGGGCGGCACGACATCGGCTACCACACCGACCTCCACAGCGTCCCTCCAACCGTGTCGCAGTACCTGGCGCCGCTGGGCTGGCATGAGGGCATCGAGGAGGTCCTGAGGCGCGAGCGGGACGGCGTGGACGCCGTGTCGCAGCTCTTCGGCGACCTCCCGTCGTGCCACGGCGGCCCGGGCAACACCTGGGGACCGCAGATGAACGCCGCCATGGCCCTCCTCGGCGTGCCGGCCTGCGTCTACGCGCACAGCCGCGTGCCCGGCGGCGACGTGCACCTCTACTGCGGGTCCATCGCCTACCCGGGCGGCACCTATCTGGGCGACGGCCAGTACCACCTGCCCGACCAGCGCGAGGCCTGCACGGAGGCGGCGCTCCGCTCGTTGGCAGGCTGGTCGGCATCCGGCGTGCAGTGGGCCGAGATCTTCACCGGGCACCCCACTCGGGTCCGCCACGAAGCCTTCTGGGACGCGGCCAACTTCAGCGGAGGCGCCAACCCGCCCCGCGATCAGTGGCAGCCCGCGCCACTGAAGAGCGGCGCCGACTACATTGACGCGCTCGCCGGAATGCGCTGCGCCGTGCGCGCCGTGCGCGACCAGTCCGGCGTGACGCTCCAGACCATCCGCGAGATGAACGCCCGCTTCGCCGCAGCAACCCCGGAGACGCTGACGCCGGATGAGCTGCAAGTCGCGGCAGCCGAGCTGGACGCCAACCTAGCGGGCATGGCCGGCTGGATCATCGTGCCGCCGGACCTCGACCTGACGCGCCTCCGCGCCGTGGCGAGAGAGCAGGTCGGCTCGCTGCGGAGGCTACGCCTGGCGTAAGGGCATGGCGCGCCGGCGGTTTCGGTACGGCCCGCGCAAGGGCGGCGCGGACCTACTCAACCGGCGGATGGGGATGCGCGATGTAGTGGTGAACGGCCGTTGATGGTCAGGACGCCGCCACCGCATACGGCAGCGGCTCGCCCCTGAGCCCCGCGACCAGGTTGTCGGCGGCGATCATGGCCATGCGCGTCCTTGTCGCCACTGAGGCTGAGCCGATGTGCGGGGCGAGGACCACGTTCTCCAGCGACAGCAGCGGGTCATCCAATGGAAGCGGCTCGGTTTCGTAGACGTCGAGGCCCGCGGCGGCGATGCGGCGGTCACGCAGGGCCTCGTAGAGGGCGCGTTGGTCTACCACGGCTCCGCGGGCGGCGTTTACCAGCACGGCGGTGGGCTTCATGGCCGCCAGTTCGCCGGCGCCGATGAGGCCCCGTGTGGCGGGCGTCAGCGGGCAGTGGAGGCTCACGAAGTCGCTCTCGCGGAGCAGTTCGGCCAGCATCACGCGCCGCGCGTCCAGGTCGCGCTCTGCCTCCGGGCAGGGGCGCGGGCTCGTGTAGAGGATGCGCATGTCGAAGCCCCTGGCGCGGCGGGCCATCTCGAAGCCGATGCGCCCCATGCCGACGATGCCCAGGGTGGCGTGGTGGATGTCGAGCCCGGCCAGGAAGAGGGGCGACCAGCTGCCCCACCCGCCCGCGCGGAGCAAGCGCTCTGCCTCGCCCAGGCGGCGTGCGGCTGCCATTAGGAGGGCGAAGGCGAGGTCCGCGGTGGTCTCGGTGAGCGCTCCAGGCGTGTTTCCGACCACGATGCCGCGCCGGGCGCAGGCGGCGACGTCGACATTGTCGATGCCTACGGCCATCTGGCTCACCACGCGGAGGCGCGGGGCGCAGGCCAGGAGCGGCTCGTCGATGGTGTCGGTCAGGAGGCAGAGGAGGCCGTCGGCGTCGCGCACGCGCTCGCGCAGGGCGGTGGCGGGTGGCGGACCGGGCTCCGGCCAGACCTCCACGTCGGCGACGGCGCGAATGCGATCCAGCGCAGGCGCCGGCAGATCACGGGTGACGAAAGCGCGCATGGGGACCTCCCTCTCCGGCGCTCGAGCGACGGGCCTAACCGTTATGACCCAAAGCGGGCGGCAACCGTACACGGGTTCGGCTAGGTAAACTGTTCCAGCACACAGCGCGGTCGCTCGCGGCCAAGTAGCGCGAGGACCGGCGAACGCGAACGGCGGACCGGCAGCAGAGCGCTGGGGAGCCGCGCACTTACAGGATGAGGGTTTGGCGCAGAAGAGAGCGGTTGACATATTCGGGGCAGTGGTGGGCCTGCTGCTGCTCTGGCCGGTGGCCCTGGTGGTCGCCGTGCTCATCAAGATCGGCTCGCCGGGACCGGTGCTCTATCGCGGCCGCCGGGTGGGCCGGCACGGCAAGCCCTTCTACCAGCTCAAGTTCCGCACCATGCGCGTGGGGGCCGACGCCGGCGCCACGGGCCTGAGCCCGGACAACGACCCCCGCATCACCCGCATCGGCGCCTTCCTGCGCAAGTTCAAGGTCGACGAGCTGCCGCAGCTCTGGAACGTGCTCGTCGGCGAGATGAGCCTCGTGGGGCCGCGTCCCGACGTGCAGCGCTTCGTCGACATGTTCCCCGACGAGCAGCGCGTGATCCTCCAGGTGCGCCCCGGCATCACCGACTGGGCCTCCCTCTGGAACAGCGACGAGGGCGCCGTGCTGGCCACCTTCGACGACCCGGACGCGGCCTATCTGGAGCTGATCCACCCCAAGAAGCTCCACCTGCAGATGGAGTACGTCCGCACCATGAGCGCCTGGTCGGACCTGAAGATTATCTTCCTGACCATCGCCCGCGTCTTCCGCAGGGATCGGGTTGAGCCCGACCTGGCCGCCATGATGGCGAAGATGGAGGAGTCCGCGCCGCGCGCGTCGAAGTCCCAGACGACCGGCTGACCATCGCCCGCCAGGGCCGCCGCCGGGAAGGAGGCCCGCATGGAGAGCGAAACGACGACCACCCCAGCCGCCGACGGCATACACGCCATGGTCCCCCGCGACAGGATGTGCGAAGCCGCGCGCCGCCTGCGCGACACCTACGCCATGACCCCCGGCATGCCCCTGGTGCGCCGCGAGTTCGGGTACTACTGCCTCGACCGCTGGTTCGACGAGGGCCTCCCGCGAGACGCCAACTTCGCCGAGGAGTTCAGCTACGAGGCGGGCGGCGCCGTGTCGCTCGGCCAACTGGGCTGGTGCGAGGCGGCCTTTGTGCCCTTCTTTGAGGAGAAGGTGCTGGAGGAGCGCGGCGACCACGAGGTGGTGCAGGACTTCGCCGGGCGTCACGTCCTCTACTTCAAGGGGCGCCGCAACGGCTTTATGCCCGAGTACATGGACCACCCCGTGAAGGACATGGCCACCTGGCTTCGCGACGTGAAGTGGCGGATGGACCCGGATTCGCCCGAGCGCCGCGAAGGCTTCGAGGAGCGCATGGCGGCTATCAAGCGCCTCGCCGGGCAGGGCATGATGGTGCAGCAGAACCTGATCGGCGGCTATATGTACCTGCGGAGCCTCATCGGCCCCGGCGACCTGCTGCTCAAGTTCATCGACGAGCCCGAGCTGATCCATGCCTGCATGCAGGCGTGGCTGGACCTGGCGGACCGGGTCATCTCGTGGCACCAGGCGCATGTGACGCTGGACGAGGTCTACCTGGCCGAGGACATCTGCTACAACCACGGACTGCTCATTTCGCCGGCCATGATGCGTAAGTTCCTCCTCCCCTACTACCGGCAGCTGCTGGACAACATCCGCGCCCGGCAGATCGACCAGAGCCGCCACCTCTACCTGCAGATCGATACCGACGGAGACGCCCGCGCGGCCATCGACACGTACCGCGAGATCGGCATGGATGTGATGTCGCCCTTCGAGGTGGCTTCGGGCTGCGACGTGGTGGAGATCAGCCGGCAGTACCCCGACCTGGTGATGTTCGGCGGCATCGACAAGCGCATCCTCGCCCGGCCCACCGAGGAGATCGACGAGATGGTGGAGCGCATCCTGCCCGCCATGCGCGCACGGGGCGGCTACATCCCCACCTGCGACCACGGCGTGCCCGAGGAGGTAAGCCTCAGCAACTACCGTCACTACCGCAGACGGTGCGTCGAACTTGGAGGCTAGGCTCGCCGTGAGGTGGCTGTGGGCTGCTGCGGCGATGGTTGCGGCCCAAGCGGGCGTCGCCCAGCGGTACCTGCCCGACCCGGCTGGACCGGACCGGTTGCGCGACCTGACGGCCCGATGGGAGACGCCCCACACCCGCGTGCTGGGGCCCTTCCACAACCTCTACAACGCGCGCATCGTGCGGGCGCCGGATCGGCGCTACCCCTACCGGATGTGGTTCTTCGGGTGGGCGGCGCACGACAACAACCTGCCCGGCCCGGGCGGTGACGCCATCTACCACGCCCGCTCGCGAGACAAGGCGGCCTGGGAGGTGTATGCCGGCGACGACGCCCAGGGGCGCGCCACGTGGGACACCTCCGGCAAGGCCGAGCTCTGGGCGCCCGTGCTGTCGCGCGGCACGAGGAGCTTCGACAACGCGGCTGTGGGCGATCCGACGGTGGTCTTCCGCAACGGGGCCTTCCAGATGGCCTACTCCAGCGTCGGCTTCGAGCCCCACGTTGAGATGACGCCGCAGCGGATGTTCATGACCTGCTGCGTCATGGGCGCCACCTCGCGCGACGGCATCCACTGGCGCACCTCCGAGCGGCCGCTGCTGCAGTGGGAGGCCGAGGCTGCCAACCGATGGGACATCTCCGCCAAGGCCACGTCCAGCTTCCCGCCGGACGCGTACTACGGCTCGTACCACCGCCCGAGCCTGGTGCGCGAAGGGGCTCGGTGGCGGCTCTGGTTCGACTACTACCACCCCGGCACGTTCCTCTGCGGAGGCGAGGCCGAGTGCCGGGGCGACTTCATGAACCCCGCCGACTGGCGCGTGCTCCGGTCGGGTCGTGACCCGCTGCTGCGCGACTGGCCCAACACCTCCGTGGTCAAGGCGGGGCGGGTCTGGTACGCCTTCTCCGACGCGCCGGGCTTCCCCGAGGCACTGGGCGGCGATGGGCGGCAGATCACCGTGGCCCGTTCCGACGACGGCCGCGAGTGGCGCGTGCTGGGCCACGTCCGGCCGGAAGGGCGGGCCTCGTCGCACGTGCCGGAGGCGCTGGTGGTGCGGGAGCGCGGCGTCACGTGGCTCACCGTGTTCTACGCGTGGAAGCCCGAGACGCAGCCGGGCGCGGCGTGGGACTACCGCTACAAGGAGATACGCTGGATGCGGATGCGGCTCACAGAGGCCGACCTCCGCCCGGCGCGCGGCGCTGGGAGCGACCGTTGAAAGAAGCCCTCGAAGCTCCGCAGAGCCGCCATCGGCACGCTCTCTCAGACATGGCCCGCGGTGTAGACCCCAGCCATAGTGGCCGCAAGAGCGCTCGGCGATATCCTGGTGCGCCCGGCGCCGCCCGGGACCCGTGGCGAGGTGTCAACCCTCGTACGCGCGGTTGAGGCGCCGGAAGTCGATAACAGGATCGGCCCCTGATAGGCGTGGCCATGGTGACCGATGCGGATCGTGCCGTCGGCGAGGCGCGGCCACCGCTCTGCCTCGTCTACCAGCTTTTCGGATTGCCGCACTGACAGGAGCGCCACCCATGATCAGGTTCCACCTTGCCCGCCTTACGGCCATGACGGCGGCGTTGCTCTGCGCCGCGACGGCCGGGCAGGCCGCGCCCGCCCGCAAGGGTGCGCCCGCACCGGCGCCTCCGCGCACCGACCGAATCGTGGGCGTCTACTACTTCCCCGGATGGGAGCGGCCCGAGTCCTGGTGGCCGATCCTGGCCAACCCCAAGGTGCTCCATCCCCTGCTCGGGCCGTATGACCAGGCGCGGGTCGAGACCGCCGACTGGCATATCAAATGGGCGCTGGACCACGGTGTCGACTTCTTCGCCTACGACTACTACACGCACGACGGCACGGAGATGCTCGAAGGCGCGCTGGAGCGGAGCCTCCTGCGGTCGAAGTACATCGACCGGTTCAAGTTCTGCATCAACTGGTGCAACCACGCGCCGTGGCAGACCATGACCGCCGAGCAGATGCGCCGTTTCGCCGATGTCATCGTGCCGAAGTACCTGACGCACCCGAGCTGCCTGCGGCTGGACGGCAAGCCCGTGGTGATGATCCTCTCGGCGGCCAGCTTCGTGAAGAACCTGGGTGTGGAGGGCGCGCGGCAGGCGTTCGGCCTGCTTGAGCAGCGGGCCCGGCAGGCGGGGCTGCCCGGCGTGCGGATCGTCAGTTGCGAGGGCGAGATCGTGGGCGAGCAGATCCTGCGCGACACGCTGGCGGCGGGGGTCAGCTCCTTCTCGATCTACAACTACCCGTATGCGGGGACCAAGATCACCGGTCCCGGCACGGAGGCCGAGGCGCCCTACGCCGCGCTGGAGCAGGAGGGCGTGAACCTCTGGAAGCACTGGGGCAGGCTCACCGACGGCCGCTTCTGGCCCACCGTGATGCCCGGCTGGGACCGGCGCCCCTGGTGCCGCGACAAGGACCTGCTGCGCACGGGCTCCACGCCGGAGCTCTTCGAGAAGCAGCTCCGCAACGCCCGCGAGCATGTGAACCGAGACAACATCGTCATGATCGAGGCGTGGAACGAGTGGGGTGAGGGGTGCATCCTGGAGCCCAGCGTGGAGTGGGGCTTCGCCTACCTGGACAAGGTGCGGACCGTCTTCTGCCCCGGCGCCCCGAAGCACACCGACCCCACACCGCGGAAGCTGGGCCTGCCCAACCCGGCATTCAGCGCCACGCTGCCGCGCGAGACGGTCTGGACCTTCGACCGCGACACGCTGGGCTGGACCTCCACCGGGACGACGGGCTTCAAGGCCGAGTGGGGCGCGCTGCACATGGCATCCGAGCACGGCGACCCGCAGATCACCAGCCCCTGGACCTTCGTGCCGTGTGCGGAAGTGAGCGCACTGCGCATCCGCATGAGGGTGACGCTGACGGGACCTGCCGCCGAGCGGACCGGCCAGGTCTTCTGGGACACGGCTGAGCGCGCCATGTCAGAGAAGAGCTGCGCCACGTTTCGGGTGCAGGCCGACGGCGTGTGGCATACCTACGACGTGCCGCTGGCATCCTCACCGCGCTGGGCCGGCGTCATGCAGCGCCTACGCCTGGACCCGGTCGACGCAGCAGGCGCCGCCATAGACGTGGACAGCGTGGAACTGCTGGCGGCTACGAAGGCGCGGTAGGGGCGGGGCAGGGCTACAAGGAACCGGGCTGGGGCGGCGGCTCGGTCACGCCGGTCGCCAGGCGAACAGCGCCAGCAACGGACCCGTGTTGATGACGATGGCCCGCACGTCACGCATTGGTTGCATCAGCGGCGACGTCGCCGGGCTCCAGATCGATCATCGCTACACCAAACCGGTGGAGGCAAAGCAGGAACTCAACCCTGCCGATGCCGGCCATCTGCGCTGCGGCGCCTGACGAGATGCGGCCCATCTCGAAGAGCTTGGCCGCCATGGCCATGCGGGCATCACGGGCGAACTCCTCCGGCGTCTGCCTGAGGACATCAGGCAGGGCCTCGGGGTATGAGATTGTCATCGTTGCGGGCATGGTCTGCTCCGTTGTCCGGTGTCGCCTGCCGAGCGCCGGCGCCCTCTACAGCCAGCGTACCCCAGCCCGCCAACCCTTACCGCGCCTTCAGCGGGATCGCGTCGATGGAGTGCGGCGGCAGGTTCAACTCCTGCTCCATGGGGTCTGGTCTCAGGCGGCTGTGGGTCCAGTCGGCGGGGCGGAAGCGGATGCGCTTGGTGATCGCCTTGTCTGTCGGGTTGAAGTAGAGGACGCGGTCGGGCAGGAGGGTCGCCTGCACGCCGTCGGCCACGCCGTCGATGAGCGGGGCCTGCGCCGCGCCGGGGACAAGGTCGGCGGCGTGGTGCGCCAGCCGATCCACCGCCTCAATGAGCCGATCACGGTGGCCGGGCGCCACGGGCAGCGCGATGACCGCGCCCTTGCCCACGCGGCGCACACAGGCTGCCCGCACGGCCGACCAGTCCCAGCCGTCAGGACCCGGTACGGGGAGCGCCGGCTCAGGGCCAACCAAGCGCCTCCACGGGGCGCGGTCGCCCTCCACCGTCTCCACACCGCCCAGGCGGCAGGTGAGCAGGATGCCTCCGGCGCGCACCCATGACGCCAGCCTGGACATCGTCCGCGCCTCCACCACCCGGCCCGCCACGTAGACCAGCGCCCGGTAGGGCCGCAGCGCGCCGTCGGCGATGAGCGACTCATCGACCACGTCGAAGTCGTACCGGTCGCGCCCCTGCTCGCCCAGAAGGAAGACATCCAGCGGGAAGTTGCCCTCGCCCGCGTTGAGGCGATGCTCCGTGGTCGGATGGAAGAGCGCCAGGTCGACCCGTGGCCGCCCACCGGTCATGTGCTCTTTGTACGTGACCAGCTTGGCCCGGGCGCGGTCCAGGTTGTCGGGGTACTCGAAGTAGACCTGCACGCCGTTGGAGATATCGCAGAAGAAGCGCGCGACCTCGGCGTCCGGCGGCACATCACCCGGCGGCTCGGTATAGAAGGGGCATGCGTAGAAACGGCACGCCGTGGAGACGCGCTTGACGCCGTAGTAGGAGACGTTGCCGGGCGTCTGCAGGGCCAGGCCCGCCCTGGCGGCCATCTTGGGGATGGCGGTGTAGTCGTTGCCGAAGCAGGTCACCTCCGAGGCATAGCCCACGGAGGCCACGAGCGGGTTGGTGGGGTAGATCGACCGGAGTAGCGTCGCCATGCGCGGCGTGAACCGAATCCAGACGCCGTAGTACCAGTCGACAAAGTCGAGCCAGCGGCGGCGATCCTGCACGGAGCCGCTCTTGCGGGCCTGTGCGGCCCCATGACTGCCCTCCAGGGCCGGATATGTCACTGCATCCCATGTGGCGAAACGCGTGCCCCAGCGGGCGTTCAGCGCGGCCAGGCCGCGGAACTTACGGCGCATCTCGGCGCGGAAGTCCTCGCGGGCGTAGGGGTCTCCGCACCAGTAGCCGGCGTGGGCGTGCTTCTGCGGCACGAGCCACGAGGTCATGGCGGCGGGGTAGCCGATCTCGCCGTAGTCGGAGGGAGTGGACATGCGGATCCAGCCCACGCGCTCGCCCATGGCCTGGTGCTGGCGTGTGTAGAACTCCCGGTAGATATCCCAGACGTTGGGCGCCCAGGGCGAGAGTTGCAGCAGCTTCTCGCCATGCTCGGCGCACTGGTAGGGGACGAACTCGGGCCGCTCCAGATACCACTTGGGCGGGAAGTGGACCCAGGAGAAGGGCACGTAGCCGAGGCCCGCCTCATGGAGCGCGTCGGCGTTCCCGCGGTAGAGCGAGAAGTCCCACTTGCCCGGCGCCTGCTCCACCATGCACCATGACTGGTAGTCGCAGTCGGCGAAGACGCCTATACGCTTGAGCTGGGCGATGCGCTGGGGCGTGGCCAGGTCCGACGCAGGCCCGGCGAAGGTGCCCCAGTAGGACATGAACGGGTAGACGCTCATGTTGCCGGTGTACCACGGGATGCGGGTCTTGCCGATGGGAGGTGCGTCCACCTGCGCCCCGGCGCAAGCCGCCAGGAGCGCCGCCGCGGTCAGGATGGGAAGAAGCCTGTTCATGTCGCGTAGGTTCGGCAGACGCATCGGTGTTCCCTGCCCACGGAGACGGACACCCAGACCTGCAACGGGGGGAGAGAAGCGGAACCTGGCGGGGGCGGGTGACTACGCCTTCTTTTCGTCGCTGAATGTGGGGATCGCGTCCAGCTGGCCCAGCGCATAGTGGAAGTTGGCCATCTCCTCGGCGGTGATGGGGCCCATGCTCTCGAAGCGGTCACGCTCCTCGGCGGTCACCTCGCAGACTGCGTCGCGCAGGATCTGCTCGGTCCACTCTTCCTCGCGGACGAACTGCTCGCCCAGGCGGCGGCAGCGGCAGCAACGGAAACGCACGTAGACGTACGCCGGGCCATAGGGGCGGGTACACAGGCCATGCTGCATCACGTCCCGCGGGAAGATGCGCTGGCCACAGTGGCAACTGAGCTTGGTCATAGATGGCGTTCCGTCTTCAGGACCTAGCACTTCGAGGGCGTCCTGTGGCCCATTATACCTCCCGCCTCCGGCCGGATTGGGCCGAAGCGGGGCGCCGTAACCGTAGCCGAGCATGCGACGTATACTGATGGTCAGCGCAACGGGCGCTGTGGGAGGACAGCATGCAACTTCGGCTACATGGCTACCGGGTCGGCGCGCTGGCGTCGGCCGCACTGCTGGCCCTTGCGGCGACTGCCGGAGCCGCGCCGGCCCAGAAGCGATCCAAGAGCTGCACGGTTCGTGGCGTCGTTCGCGACCTGTCCACCGGAAAGCCGGTGCCGGGGTACCGCCTCTTCGTCATGGTGGCCGCCTCTTCGAGGGCTGATCGCCCCAACTTCCAGCAGACGCTCACCGACGCCCGGGGGGCCTTCACCCTCTCGGCGCCTCGCGGCTCCACCGTGACGCCCTACTGGCAGCCGCTGGTGCAGACCTCCGGCGAGACCTTCACGCTGGACGAGGCATGGTACGCCACCAGCGGCCCGCAGGCGGTCAAGGTGGCCCGCGACCTCACCGGTGTGACGCTGAACGTGAAGCTCCGGCCGCTTCGCAAGGTGCGCGTCGTCGTGCTTGACGCGGAGGGCCGGCCGGTCGAGGGCGCCGCGGTTGCGGGAGGCGGACGGCTCGTGACCACCGGCTCCGACGGCGCGGCATCCGTGGCTATCCTGCCCGGACGGCAAGGCCAGGGAGGCATCACCGTCACATCCAAGGACCGCAAGCTCGGCGCGCAGGCCCAGGCTCCCACCTCGGGCTCGGAGCTTCGCCTCACCCTCAAGCCGCTTCCCGTGCTCGCCGGAACCGCCGTAGACGAGGACGGTAAGCCTGCAGCGGGCCTGCAAATCACCTGGATGCCCATGAGCGAGGGCGGCGGCGGGAACCCGATCCCGGCCGTCACCACCGACGCCGAGGGCAAGTTCCGCGTCGAGGCCCCGCCGTCCAAGGAGTACCTGGCCTACTGGAACAACACCTCAGACTACAAGCAGGGCAGCACAGAGGTGACGCTGAAGGAGGGCGAGCCCATCGTCATCAAAGTCGTCCGCAAGGTAAACGACCCCAACAAGCTCGTGGGCAGCGTCGGCCTCTCGGCGGCGACGAAGGTGAAGGAGCCCAGCGGCTTCTGCATGGACCCCGAAGGCAATCTGCTCATCGCCGGCGAGGCCGACAAGTCGATCGTTCGAGCCACGCAGGATGACCAGCTCCTCGGCCGCTACAAGCTCGCCTTCGCCCCGCAGTGCATCGACTGCATGGCCGACGGGTCGATCCTCGTGGCCGGACAGGGGCGCATCGCGGTGCTCGACAAGGACGGCAAGGAGCTCCGCTCCGGCAAGGTGCCGAACAACGCCTCCTGCACGGCGATCACCCACTGGGGCGACGACATCTTCGTCTGCGCCAGCGGCGCCTCGGGCTTCGCCATCATCCGCTTCGGGCTCGATCTGAAGGAGCCGCTGCGCATCGTCTCCGGCCTGAGCGGATGCTGCGGGCAGTTGGACATCTGCGCTCGCGAGGGCGGCGTCTACGTGGCGCTGAACAGCGCGTTCACCATCGCCCGCTACTCGCGGGAAGGGCGCAAGATCAGCTCCTTCAAGCACGAGGACGCGAAGAAGCCCGACTACTTCGGTGAGGGTTGCTGCGAGCCGAAGAACCTGACGATCACCCCGGACGGCGTCATCTTTGCCGCCGCCTCGTCACCGATGCTGGTCAACAAGTACTCGCTGGACGGCAAGTTCCTGGGCCGTGCGGGCAAGCTGGCCGACGCCGACGGGAGCTGCGTGAAGGTGACCGTGGGCGTGACGAAGGACGGGTCCAAGCTCTATATGCTGGACACCTCCAACAGCGTCGTGCGGCTGGTGAAGCAGGCGCCCGCGCAACCGTGACGCGAAGCCTATTGGCCCTCCTGGTCCTGGCGGCGGCCGGCTGTGCACTCGCCGCGCCGCCGCCTCAGGCCGGCTGGACCGACTGGCGCGGGGCCGGACGCCTGGGCTTCTCGCCCGACGTGCCCGCGTCACTGCCCGCCCAACTGCGCGTGGTGTGGCGCCGCCCCTGCCTATCGCAGGGCGTAGGAGGCGTCTCCGCCACGGCGACGCGGATCGTCTACTCCGACAAGAGCGCCGACCACCTGCGCGACATCTGGGTCTGCCTGGACGCCGCCACGGGCAAGCCGGTCTGGCGGCTGGAGCATCCAGCGCCGGGCAAGATGGACTACACGAACTCGCCCCGCGCCGCGCCCGTGCTGGCCGGTGGCGTGGCCTACCTGCTCGGCGCCTTCGGCGACCTCCACGCCGTGCACATTGAGACGGGCAAGCGGCTTTGGCGCGTGAGCCTTCGCGCGATCTCCGGCGCGGCGACGCCTACCTGGGGCTTCTGCGGGGCGCCTCTGCTGGTCGACGGCCTGGTCATCGCCCAGGCGGGCGGCCCCACTGCCTCGCTGGTGGCCCTCAAGGCCGAGACCGGCGCGTTGGTCTGGAAGAACCCCGGCGACGCCCCCGGCTACGGCAACCTCGTCGTCGCCACGCTGGGCGGGCGCAGGCAGATCGTGGGGCATGACAAGGCATCGCTGGGCGGCTGGGACATCCGGACGGGCCGCAGGCTCTGGCGCCTGGTTCCGCCGGAGACGGGCGACTTCAACGTTCCCACGCCGCTACCGCTGGGTGGACGGCTGGTGGTGGCCACGGAGAACAACGGGACCCGGCTCTACGGGTTCGCGGCCGACGGGACGATCATGCCCACGCCCGAGGCCCTCTGCGCCGAGGCCCGCCCCGGCACGGCATCGCCGGTCGCCTGCGCCGGTTGCGTCTGGGTGTCGACCGATATGGGCCTCTTCTGCCTGGACCCAGAACAGGGCCTTCGCGTGGTGTGGCGCGGCGAGGAGCCGCCCCTGCAGGAGCACGCGAGCCTCATCGCGGGCCCGTCCACCGTGCTGGCCACCTTCCTGGGCGGTCGCATGGCGCTGCTGCCCGGGCGCCCCGAGCCGGGAGCCAAGCCACGCCTGCTGCAGGGCCTGGCCCCAACCGACCCCAACGGCGACGTGGCGGTCTGGTCGCACCCCGCGCTGGTGGGCAATCGGCTGTACGTCCGCAGCAACCTTGAAATCGTCTGCTTCTCGGTGGGGCGATAGGCGCAGTCACGGACCTCACGGACCGACACTGACTTCAGGAGACCGTCCGTGTCAGTCCGTATTCGTCCGTGCAGGCGCCTTGGCCGGGCGCCACAGGCGCGCCTCCACTGTGCGCCGGCGCATGGACTTGACGTGTCCGTCGGCGAAGGCGAACTTCGGCATACCTCCGTGCCGGTTCCAGGCCACGTCGCCGGGCCCTCCGGCGAACGAGCGGGTGCGGGCGTTCGCCTCGAAGAGCAGGATCGCTTCGGCCGGGCTGTCCATCTCAGCCGGGTCCACTCCGCCCATCGCCCGATTGAAGCCGTAGCCCATGCCGGGAGGCGCTTCGGGGCAGCGGTAGACGCCGGCGTTCAGGAGCCGCGACGGGGACGCGCCGCCGCCGACCACATGACGGCCTGACACCGCGCCCCAGGACGCCGCCGGCGGGAATCGCTCGTCATAGTATTGGGAGTACATCAGGAGGCCATAGCTGATCTGCTTCAGGTTTGAGATGCACGTCACGTCGGCGGCCTTGGCGCGTGCGCAACCGAAGTGGAACAGCCCCGCCGCGAAGGCCAACGCCACGGGCGCCATGGCCAGCCCCGCAACCCAGCGTAACGCCGTGGCGCGCCGGCGCCCGGCACCGTCGCCGGCAGCCTGGCGTCGAAGCGCCGCATCCCACGCCCTGGAGGCGACGACGATGAGGCCGAACAGAACCAGCAACGCAAGCCAGTAGGCCTCGCTGTGCGACCACCAGACCAGCAATCGCGTGCTGTTATCGACCATGGTCGGGATCCCTTGAGGCGGAGGGCGAACCGCAGGCCGTTGACCGTTCCGGCACTATGGGCCCGATCCGATCAGGCGATTGAGCTGCGCTACCAGGTCGGGTACATCCGTCGCCACAACGGCCCACACCACATCCAAGTCCACTGAATCGTACCCGTGGATCAGGCGGTTCCTCAGGCCAACAATCTGCGCCCACCTGATACCCGGGGCCTCGGCCCGGACATCATCAGGGATGCGCGACGCCCCCTCCCCGATGAGCTCCAAGGCCCTGACCAGGGCGAACTCAAGCATCGGGTCCAGGTCCAGATCGGTACGCGTCCGGCCATCCACAAAGCCCAGCGCCGTAAGCGCCGCATCACGCATCTGCCGGAGAGTGACCTGCGGGTCATGCCTCAACATAGAGGTCACTGGCGGCCTGCAGTACTTCGGCCCGGAAGTAGGGGCTCAGGAAGCCCGGCGTGTTCAGGTCAACGCGGCGGCCCAGCAACTCGGTCAGCTTCTCCTGGATGGCGAAGAAGGCGAGCCCCGGAGTGTGGCCCGGCGCGAACTCGGCCAGAAGGTCAAGGTCGCTCTCAGGCCCGAAGTCACCGCGCAGGGCCGAGCCGAACAACGCGAGCCGCCTGATGTGGTAGCTCTTGCAGAAGGCTGCCAGCGCTCCATGGTCGATTGTGGTGGTGGGCATGGCGAATCCCCCCATTCCTCGGCGCCGCGCACGTCGGGCGGCCGCATCCGATGGGATTGTACCCACGCCGGCCGCGCCGCCGCCTCACGCCTCAACCCTCGAACTCAAACAGGTCGGCCAAGCCTGGCGGCAGTTGCATCGTGGAGGGGCCGGCCTCAAGGCGCATCCCGCTGAAGAGGCCGCGGGCGGTTGCGGGAGACTGGATGCGAACCGACTGCGTGCGGTCGGCGCGGCTCACCAGCACGGCGTAGTGCGCGCGGCCGCCGTGGCAGAGGAGGTCGGCGTGGACCGTGCCGTCGGCGTCGGGATCTGCGTCCATGGTAGGCCCGATTTCGGCGGCCATGGCGGCCCACGCCAGCGTGGCTCGGAGGCCCGCCGGGTCGTGTTGCGCGCCGGCGCCCAGGTTCGAGGCCGCGTAGATCACCGTGCCCTCGTCCACCTGTTGCGAGACGATGGCCGGGCCGCCGTCGGCGAATCGCGCCCAAACGGCCAACTCATCGCCCTCTAGGCAGGCGAAGCGATCGGCGCCCCAGGCCATGCCTCCGTCGCCGAACCGGAAGGGGACGAACCGCCCGCCCGCCGGAGCGGCCGACTGGAGGGCCTTGCGCTCGTCGTCGGTCATGGCGCCTGCGAGGGCCGCCCCTGCCGACTGCTGCAGCCGCAGGTGCTGCACCGAGGTGGTATCGGCTTCGCGAATCCCCCACCGGTCGGTCAGCCCGCAGCCGGGCAGGCGCCGGGCATGGCGGCCCGACGTGGCGCTGTAGGCGGCGAGGTGCGGCTCGGTGAGAAGGACGCCGCCGCCGCGCACCCATTGGTCCAGCGCGTCGACCTCGGCCTGGCTCAGGTAGGTGGGCTGCGGCAGGATGAGCAGCTTCAGTCCGGCCAGGTCACCGGCCTCCAGCATGGCCTCGGAGACGAAGCGGAAGGGGAGGCTCTGCCAGTAGAGCGCATCGACGAAGGCCGAGACCGCCTGGGCCAGCGGGTCCAGCGACTGGTCGGTGGCGAAGTGGAACACCTCGTTGCGGCGGCTCTTCCAGACGCCGATGGCGGCCTCGGGCGGCGGGCAGGCGAGCAACGCGTCCGTATGCGGGCGCAACGCCGCCCAGAAGTCGCGGGCGGCTTGCGTCACGGGCCGGTCGGAGCCGTCCGTCGCCACCAGGCCCCAGGCCGGGGCCTCGGCGCCCAGCGTCTCGGCGCGGTACTGCCAGAAGAGGAAGCCCCGCACGCCGAGCCCCACCTGCGGCAGGAGGTCGCGGCGCAGGTCGTCGAGCCCCAGGATGCGCTGGTGCGAGCGGATGCTGCCGAAGTTGACGTGGCTCTCCACGTTGTAGACCTGCTTGCCGCGGGCCGCGGAGACCACCTGCACGGTGAAGTCCGGGCTGCCGTTCATCGTGGCGGCGAAGACATCGCACGGCTCGGCCATGGCAAAGTCGTCCACGCAGGTGACCGCGCTGAAGACGGCCATGGTGTTCGGCACCACGTGGAGGTAGGCGGTGCGCTCGGGGTCCAGCTCCTTCACCATCTCGATACGCCAGCGGGCCTCGTCCGCCATCAGGTCGAGGTGGAAGAGGCGCCAATCCACGAAGTCGACCAGTGTGGAGGTGTCGCGGGGCATCTCCGCCTGGCCGAAGGTGTCGTAGCAGCGGCCCCAGACGCGGTTCAGCTCATCGATGGACCGGTACTTCTCGGCCAGCCACTGGCGGAATGACCGGGCGCAATGGGCGCAGTAGCAGACCAGCGTGGCCATGCTCGGGCGCCGGGCCTGGAACGACTGCTCGGGCTCGTTCCAGACATCCCACATGGCGAGCGCCGGGTGGCCGCGCAGGGCCTGCACCGTCGCCTGCAGGAAGCGGACCCGCTCGCGGAGGGCGCCGGGGTGGCTGTAGCAAGGGCCGGGGTGGCCGCCGATCTGCCGGTGGCCCACGGCGTAGGGCTCCACCACCGCACCGGAGCAGGCCACCTGCTTGGCGTCGGGGTAGGCGTCGTAGAGCCAGACCGGCGCCACGTCGAAGATCGTGTTCACCGTCACTCGGAGGCCATTGGCGTGGGCCAGGTCCATGAGCCGGTGGACGTCGTTGAACTGGAACTGGTCCGGCCGGCGGTGCGACCATCGCCACTGCGCCCAGAGCTTCACATCCGCGAAGGCCAACTCCGCCATGCGCCGCAGGTCGGCCTCCCAGCAGTCGGGCTCAGGCGTGGGCGCGCGGTAGTACTGCGCTCCGAAGAGGAAGGGATGCTCGGGCATGGTCTCGCCTCCTTGCGGCGCGTCGGTCTGGTCGCGCCGAGACGATACTACCCGGCGGCGCACCTTACCGGGCCTCGCGTGGCACAACCGTCAGCGTTCCCACGCCCACGGTCGCGGTGACCTCCGGTCCGCCCGCGCCGGTGCGGCCCCGGAGGCGTGCGCCCACGAACCCCACCCTCTCGCTCGACACGCCGGGGAGCGTCGACTTCGCCGTGCCCGTGGCGACCGAACAACCCACCTCCGCCCCGGCGCCGGCGGGCAGGGCCAGATGGACGCCTCCCGAGCCGACCCCGATGGAAGCGCCCCTCCTGGGAACGGATGCGAGCCCGATGTCGGCCGTACCCGTACCGATGGCGACGCCGACAGGGCCGCCGCCGGCACCGTCCGACACCTTGACCTCGCCGATGTCGCAACTCAGCGACAGACCGCCCTCGGTGGCGACGGAGGCGCAGTCGATCGACCCTGTGTTGACGTGCGCGTCCGCGGCGGCGAACCGGCCCGACAGATTGATATCGCCCACCGGGCACAAGACTTAGACCGACTTACCGGAAGGGACGCTGACGGTGAGGACCAGATGCTGCCGGACCGGCTCGCCGCCGATGCGCCAGTCGTCCGGCGCCGCATCGGCGATACGGAGTGTGCCGCCGGCCCGCGTCAGCTTCACATCCGTGCGGGCGAAGGCGGCCCGGGCGCGGTCCCGCGGCTCGAGCGAGATGTGGCGCACCGCGGCCACCTGGATGCTGGGGCGATCCGGCGTCAGTCGCGCTGACGGCCGGCGCTGGGGTACCTTCCGGGAACACGCAGGAGGGATAGGCCACCCATGAGAGTCACCATCGCACTGTCGCTGATAGCCGTTCTTGGAGGCGCCCCATTGCAGCCCGTCGCCGCGCACGCTCAGGAGCCTCCGGCCACCTGGGAAGACCTGAAGCCGGACCTGCCGCGCCGGGCCGTGAAGCGGCGCACCCACCGCCTTCCGCTGTCCGACCAGGCCGATAGGGGCGGATGGGAACTCTACAAGCCCCTCACCGACGAGTTCAAGGGCGGCAACCTGGACCCTGCCAGGTGGAACAACCCCAACCCCACCTGGAAGGGCCGCCAGCCCGGATGGTTCTCCCCGCGCAACGTGGAGGTGCAAGGCGGACAGATGCACCTCACCATGCGCAAAGAGGAGCCCGCCGACATGCCGAAGGCCGAGGGCTACCATACCTGGACTTCGGCGGCGGTGCAGAGCAAGGAGCGGGTGCTCTACGGCTACTTCGAGGTGCGGGCAAGGGCCATGAAGTCACACGGCTCCAGCGCGTTCTGGTTCTACACCAGCGAGCCGGAGCGGTGGACTGAGATCGATGTCTTCGAGATCGGCGGCGGCGCGCCGAGCTTCGCCCGCAAGCTCTTCATGACCTGCCACGTCATGCACTCGCCCGAAGTGAAGCAGCACCTCTCGGTGGGCGGCGTCTGGAACGCCCCGTTCGACCTGGCAGATCAGTACCACGTCTACGGCCTGGAGTGGGACGAGGCGAGCATCCGCTTCTACTTCGACGGCCTCCTCGTGCGGCAGGGACCCAACGTCCACTGGCATCAGCCCCTGACGATGAACTTCGACTCCGAGACCATGCCCGACTGGTTCGGCCTGCCCCTGGACAAGGACCTGCCCAGCACCTTCAGCGTCGATTACGTGCGGACATGGAAGAAGAAGGCGGCGCAACCGGGAGTGTGATCAGGCGCCGCGCCTGGAGCCGCGGCGCTTGAAACCGCGGCAACGAACGGCGGGAAGTCGCCCTTCGGCGACTCGGCCATAGCAGCAGCGCTGTGGGCGGTCGGGAGTGCCCGGAGGGGCACTTCGTGCCGTTCGTTGCCCGCGACTTCAGTCGCAGGGCACCGAGGCCCGCCTCTGGTTCGGGCCAAAGCCGGCATTCCGACCTCGCGGTCCCGGTACGGGTAACGAAAG
>CAISJD010000101.1 GCA_903885605.1 uncultured Chthonomonas sp.
CGGCGGCCGTAGCCCATGCCCTGTGCCAGTGTGGCGTTGTGCTGGGGCGACTGGGGCGACGGGAAGTCGATAACGGTGTCGTTCGCCTCGTAGGCGTCCTTGTCGGCGCCCATGTCGGCGAGCAGGCCGAAGCCCTTGGTCTCGCCGTAGCCCTGCGAGGTGGTGAAGCACTTGTAGTCGTCCGCCCCGACCCGGTCGGCCAGCACACCCACGCCGAAGCGTGCGGCGCCTTGCCCCAGCGTGTGGCAGTCGTACTTGTCATCGCCCGCCAGGTCCGCCAGGGCGCCCGCGCCGAAGGCCCCGAAGCCCTGGGTGCAGCCCGCCGATCGGTAGAGGTCGGATCCCGAACGGTCCAGCACCATGCCGTACCCAAGCACGCCGCCGCCGAACGCCGGAGTGCGGCGGCCCTTGCGGCCGGGAAGCTGGGCCATCGGCGTGGCATCCATGGCTGGCGTCGAGGCGTAGCGGTCGTTGCCGGCCAGGTCGACGATGATCGAGGCGCCGTGCGATGCGCTGGTGTTGCCGCCGCCCGCGCGGTACGTGTCGGCGCCGCCCGTGTCGAGGATGAGAAGGTAGGCGCGGGCCTCGTAGGTGTCATCCTGCGAGCCATGGATGGCGATGCGGCCCAGCGGCGTCTCGATATTGCACGCGAACCGGGCGGCGGGCTGGTCGGACGCGGCGGCGGCCTTGTCGAGCCCGTAGGCCAGCAGTTCGGCGCCGACCAGCATGTACTTGAGGTCTATGCGCCGCTGCAGCTCCTCGACGGCCTCGTCGTGCGCCGGATCATCCTCGTTGGTCGCAGGCGCCGCCATCGCCGTGAAGGCGCGGTCCAGGAGGGGCTTGGGAAGCCCTGCGAGGGCCTTGGTGCGCCACCGCAGGGCGCGGACCTCGGTCGCCAGCAGGAGGGCGGCGAGCTTCTGCGTTTCGGCCGGCACCGAAGCCAGCGACCGCGTGACCTGCGCCGCCTGCGCCTGAGGCACGGGCTTGCCGGCGCCTTTGAGGATCTCCATGACCACCGCGGCCAGGGCGCCGGGCTTTGCCGCGGCCTCGACTTCCGCCTTCAGCGGGTCGCCCAGCAGGTCGAGCCGCGTGCCCTCGCCGATGCGGATGCCCGCAAAGGCCATCAGCGGAGCCAGCGAGCCGCCGCTTCGGGCGATGGTCTCACGCACCACGCGGGCATGGTACGGGATGCGCAGGGGGTCCTGGTGC
Source organism: uncultured Chthonomonas sp. (assembly GCA_903885605.1). Taxonomy (GTDB): domain Bacteria; phylum Armatimonadota; class Chthonomonadetes; order Chthonomonadales; family CAJBBX01; genus CAJBBX01. The sequence continues at coordinate 1,210 of CAISJD010000101.1, forward strand.
AGCGCGTCGAAGGTGGGCAGCCGGAACTCGCCGCCGCCGTAGAGCGCCGCATCCAGCGCATCGAACCGGCAGGTCGAGCGGGTGAGCCCCGCGCCGGCCAGCAGGCGATCCCAAGCGCCGCCGTCCCCCTGTCCCGCAGCCGGAACCGCAATCGACAGCGCCACCAATGCCAACCAAGCGCCATACCTCTTTGTGAACATGGCTCTCCTCCCGGTTACGGCCGGTGCGCTACGCGAAGAAGGCCGGCAGCAGCGGCCGCGACGCCTCCAGCAGCTCGTCCAGCATGGCCTCGGCCTTGTCGGGCCAGATGGCCATCTCATCCACCAGCAGGGCCTGCAGGGCCAGGTTACGGTCGCCCTTCACGGCGGCATCGGCCACCAGCTCCTGCCAGACGAAGCGCTTCTCAAGCAGGCCCTTCAGCACCAGCGGCGCGTCGCCCATGTGGATCGGGCGCACGCCGCGAGACTCCGTGACAGCCTCCACCTCCACCTCGGCGTGGTCGGGCAGGTTCGGGATGGCGCCCCGGTTGGCCACGTTGGCGATGCAGACGCGCCGCCGGCCCTCGGCCATGGCTCCCAGGATCGCGCCCACACCCTCGGCTCCCACGCTGTCGTCGCGGGCCGCGGGCAGTTCGGCGGCGTCCAGCATCTCCTGGTACTGGCCGAAGAAGCGCTGGCGGACCAGCGCCGGGTCGCCGGGCTCGGCGGCGCGTTGCGCCGGGGCGTTGAACTCCCGAGCCCGCTCGGCCAGGGCGTAGGGCAGCGCCTCGGGGCCTGACGGGCACTGCGGCAGGAACGGAGTAAACTCCACCACGTGGTCGTCCTCGGGGTAGACGATCTGGTAGCCGTAGGCCCGCGAGAGGAGCGCCGACATGGTCTCGCCCGCGCCGGGCGGCTCCTGCCGGACGCGCCGCATCAGGTCGGGGTAGACATCCACGCCCCGGCGCCGCACCTGCGTGAACCAGTAGTAGTGGTTCGTGCCCACCCAGAGGCACTCCAGCTCGTCGGCCGGCACGCCGAGCAGGCGCGCCGCGTGGCAGATGCCGATCTGCACGCCGTGGCAGATGCCCACCACGTTGATCGACGTGTGCTTGCGCATGGCGCGGCAGAGCACGGCCATAGGGTTGGAGTGGTTCAGCAGCACCACGTCCGGGCAGCGCTTTTCCATCTCGCGGCAGATGGCCAGGTAGGCGGGCACGGAGCGGAGGCCCATCATCATGCCGGCCGGGCCGCAGGTGTCGCCCACGATCTGATGGATGCCGTATCGGGCCGGAATGGCGATGTCGGCGGCGTGGGTGGCGGAGGCGTAGACGTTGTCGCCGATCTCGGCGCCGCTGCCGCCGATGGAGGAGAGGGCGAAGTCAGCGCCGTCCACCGCGTCGGCCAGTTCGCCGGCCGCCCGCACACGGAATCTGCCTGAGGCCGCTTGAGCCAGCCGGGCGCCCATGGCGGCCATGCGCCGGGCCTTCTCGGCGTCGAGGTCGTAGAGGACGATCTCCGACCCGGCCAACTCGGGGCTCAGCAGCAAGTCGGGTATGGCCCGCAGGAAGTAGAGGCTCCCGCCTCCAAGGCACGCGATCTTCTTAGCCGGCACCGGACGTCCTCCCCTGCCCCTGCCGCGGGGCCGTTAGTTCCTGTCAACCGGCAATGAGAGCCAGAAGTCCGTGAGCTGCGTGGGCGCGAAGCCTGTGCAGAGGACCCGATCCGCCGGCTCCCCGCCGAACACCGAAGCCGGCGCCAGGCCGATCAGCTCGCTCTCCGCGACCACGATGCCCAGGCCCTCCGCGGCGGCGCAGATCTGGTCGAATATGAACGGCAACGGCCCGGCGGCGGGCCGCGTGAGGTTGAGCGAGACCTGGCTCATCCCCCTTCCCGCCAGGGCCAGGCCGAGCGCCCGGACGCCTGACAGCTCGGGAATGTCCGCGCGGACGCGGCGGATGTTCGAAGCGATCAGGCGAGCGGGGGTGGGATCGGCCTCGGCGAGGTTCACGTTGAAGGCGACGAGCGGCTCACGTGCGCCCACCACGGCGGCGCCCGCCGTCGGATGCACGCGCCTCGGCCCGACGTCCGGCCGCAGGTCGATCCCGGAGGCGCCTTCGAAGCCGCCCTTCCGAAGCGTCGGGAGGTCCTGCGCCCGACCTGAGGCCGCGCTGCGCTCGTAGAAGAAGACAGGAAGCTGAAGCGTCTCGGCGAGGCGCTTTCCCACCACCCGGGCCAGGCCGTTGGCGTCGTCCATATCCATCTCGCGCAATGGCGTGAAGGGAACCACGTCGACCGCGCCCAGGCGGGGATGGACGCCGCGGTGCGAACGCATGTCGATGGAGGCCACGGCGGCGGCGGCGGCGGAGAGGATCGCCTGGGCCACGGCGACCGGCTCGCCCACCAGCGTGAGGACCATGCGGTTGTGGTCGGCGTCCGACGACCAGTCGGCCACATAGGCGCCGTGGCGGCCGGCGGCCGCTTCGACGATGCGGTTCACCACGCTCAGGTCGCGCCCCTCGCTGAAGTTCGCCGCGCACTGCACCAGTTGTCTGGGCATCCGCACGGGCGCCGCCCGCCGAAGGCCGTCTCCGCCTTGCACCATATGGGCCCACGCGGCCGGAGGCAGGCTCCGCCGATCCTTTCATGAGGCGCGCCGACCGGGCGTCCTCGCCCTTCATTATAGGTCGCACGGCCGCCCTGCGCGCTACCTCGAGGTGAGGCTGAAGTGCCCCTTGCTCAGCGTGGTGGGCGCCTCCTGAAGCCAATGGGCCAGGAAGGCCCGCGGATCGCTCTCCAGTTCGGCGATGGCCGCGTCGATCTCCGGCCAGAGGGGCGACGTGCCCGGCGCCGGTCCGGCCGCCACCTCGGCGCGCCAGTTCTCGCGGTCCTCCCGCAGCGTGCAGAGCAGCTCGGCCCGTGCCGCATCGGCCACGGCGGGGTTCTCCGAGCCGTGGCGGCGCATCACCGTGGCCAGGTTCGTCTCGCGCAGGTGGCAGGCGTAGGCGACGGCGCGGCGGCGCAACCGGGCCAGGTCATCCAGCCCCTGGCGGTAGTCGGCCTGCAGCGGATCGGGCACTTCGGCGACGACCGATGAGCCCGCATCCAGCGCCGAGGCCCACCGCCCGGCGGCCAGGCGGCACCGGAGTTCGATATCCTCCAGCATCCACGGGTGCGGCTGGCGGTCATCCACCTTCATGAAGACCGAGTGGCGCGTGGAGTCCCAGCTCGGCGTGGAGCACTGCTGTCCGTGGAGGTAGGCAGCCGTGAGGGCGTGGTCCACGGAGCTGCGGCCGATCTCGCGCACGAACCAGGAGACCTCCCACGGAAAGAGCTCCATCCCCTCGCCCGCCAGGCGCCAGCAGGCGCGGACGCCTTCCGCAGCGGCTCCATAGGGTTCGCCGAGGCGCACCAGGGCGTCGGGCTCCTGCACGCCGGGTTCGCCGAAGAAGAGGCCCGCCATGCGCAGGTTGGCGTCCTCGCGGTCGGGCGCCAGGCCGTAGTACTCCTTGATGCCGCAGACCCCCGGCACGGCCGCGATGGCCTTCAGCGCCCGGAGGATCACCAGCGGAAAGGCCAGGTGGTGCAGCGGCTCGGTCTCCTCGCTTCCCCCGCCGATGAAGTACTCGCCCAGCACGGGGATGCCTCGGGCCTGCGCCAGCGCGGCGGCGTTGCGGAACCAGCGGTCGGCCACGATGGTGGTCATGCACTCGGCCACCCCGGCGTGGAGCGAAAGGCCGAAGCCCTCGGGCCGCACGGCCTCGACGCACTGGAGGCTCTGCCCCGCCGAGAGCTCCCAGGGCTCCCACCAGAGGCGGCCCGCCGGATGGGAGGCGCGCCACGCCCCGGCCAGGCGGTCGAGGAACGGCGTCAGGCGCAGGTGGAGCGGAACCCCGGAGCAGCGCGGGCAGTCGCCGAACTCGCTGCAGAGCCAGGCATCCTGGTCATAGGTGTAGACGAGCAGATCGTCGACGCCGGGGAAGTCGCGGGCGAACGCCTCGATCAGCAGGGCGTAGCGCTCGGCGACGGCCGGGTCGGAAACGCAGTTCGGCGGGTTGTCGCCATATCGGGCATGGGCGTTGTAGGGCGCGCCGAAATGGAAGAGGGTGCGGAGCCCGAGCATCCGGCAGAGGGCGATGCGGCCTCGCAGGTCGTCGCGCCGCCTCTCGTACGCCCCCGGTTCCGTGGAACCGCGGAGCGCAACGGGCTGTGGGCAGGCGGCGTCCTGCTCCGCCGTGAGCGCGACGACGTCCTCAAGGTTCAGCGGCTCATCGCCGGGCCGCGCTCCCCAGGCGACGTTGAGCTGGATCGTGTTGAAGCCCAGCTCCTGCAGCTTCCGCAGGTTGGCCTCCGACCAGTCCACACGGCGCGTCCAGCTCCAGGGATCGAACGAGCCCGGCAGGCCCAGGTGCGCCACGCGGTACGTGAGTGGGTTGGACATGTGATCCTCCGATGGAGCCGAACAGGCGACGCGCGCCCGGCCGCCGCGAGTGGCAACCGGCAGGGACAGGATACACCCTAACGCGGCCGGAGGTGAGGTCGCCGCACCACCGGCCGAGGGCACGGAGGCCCGAGCCACCCAAGGCGCGCAGGCGTCCCCGCCGCCATGCCGTCGTCAACGGGGTCAATGGGGTCAAGCCGTGCAGCGGGCGGCTTACGGGGGGCCCTTCGGCGATGGGGCCGCCTCAGGAAGACGTCAAGGGCGAGGGCAGCCAAGAGGTCAAGGGGGCCACTTCTCTGACCTAGGAAAGTGGCCCCCTTGAGCCCTCACCTGTCAAGAGGGACACTTCTCTGCCTTAGGAAACTGTCCCCCTTGAGCCCTCACCCGTCAAGAGGGACAGTTCTCTGCCATAGGAAAGTGTCCCCCTTGAGCACTCACCCGTCAAGAGGGACAGTTCTCTGACCTAGGAAACTGTCCCCCTTGAACCCTCCGGCAGGGCATCGGGGTCCGCGTTCCTGTTTCGCGCCTCAGTAGCCCGCGCCTGCGCGCGGCGCCGGCGACCCATTGACTCCGCCGGCCGCGGCCGATATACTGTGGGAGACAACCGAATACGACGGTCGTGGGAGCCGCGCCTTGATCGGTGCGGTTACATGGGGGAAACCGGTGCGATCCCGGTACAGTCCCGCTGCGGTGAAAGTCCGAATGCCCACCTGCGACCACATCACGCGGACCCTTCGCGAGAAAGGGTGTGATGGAACCGGCGGGCGCTTCGGCGTTCCGCGGCTCGCATCGCACCATTCCCATCGGGGATGGTGCTTTTTGCTGCCACCGGTCCTTCCATTCCTCGTGAAGCCCAGCTCGACCGCTCGAGGAAAGGAGCCACATCCATGCGCAACTCGCGCACGCGGCCGGCCGGCTTTACCCTGATTGAACTGCTCGTCGTCATCGCCATCATCGCCATCCTGGCGGCGATCCTCTTCCCTGTCTTCGCACAGGCTCGGGAGAAGGCGCGCCAGGCCTCCTGCTCGTCCAACCTCAAGCAGCTCGGCCTTGCCGAGGCCATGTACGTGCAGGACTACGACGAGCTCCACATGCCGTACATCTACTACTCCGGCACGCAGGAGCGCTGGTGGTTCGGGGCCAAGGTGGGCGCGACGTTCGACAAGACCCAGGGCATGCTCTACCCCTACATGCGAAACCACCAGGTGCAGCGCTGCCCGAGCTTCACGGCGAAGCCCCGCCTGGGCGACGGCAACGGCTATGGGTACAACTGGGGCTTCGTCGGTTCGGACTACTTCGTCGTCATGAACTACGCATGGCCGCCGAGCAACCCGGCCGCCCTCGCCGCCATCGACTCGCCGTCATCCAAGATACTCATGGCCGACTCCGGCTTCTACAACACGGACTGGTACCACGACGCATCGTGCGCCCAGGTCTGCGAGACGCCGGGCGTCGACCCACCCTCGTTCTGGTGGGGCAACCCGTCCATCGACTTCCGCCATGTGGACAACCGCAAGGTGGTGGACGCCTCAGCCTACACGGTCACCCATCTGGGCATGGCCAACATCCTCTTCTGCGATGGGCACGTGAAGGCCCTGAAGCAGGGCGCGGTCACCGAGGCGCTGTTCGTCAGGAACTAGCCTCGCCGATCGGGGCGTCGTCCTGTGGAGCCGTGCCGGGCTCCTGTGGGTCGGCGCCCCCGCTTCGCGGCGCGGGCTGGGCCGACGCCGCGACCTTACCGACGATGGCGGAGACATCCGCGTCGTCCAGCGGCGGCAGGTCCGCGATCTCCTTGAGCCCGAAGTAGTGCAGGAACTCCTGCGTGGTCACGTAGAGGATGGGCCTCCCCATCGTCGCCTTGCGGCCCGCATCGACGATCAGGCGGCGCTCCTGCAGCGTCTTGAGCACCCCGCCCACGGAGACGCCTCGGACCGCCTCGATCTCCGGCTGGGTGGTGGGCTGGCGGTACGCGATGACGGCCAGCGTCTCCAGGGCCGCCCGCGAGAGGCGCGAGTCGCTCCGGGCCGCCAGTCGAGCCACGGTATCGGCGTACTCGGTCCGCGTGGCGAGCTGGTAGCCGCCGGCGATCGCCAGCACCTGGAGGCCGCTGCCGCGCGCGCCCAGCTCCACCTGCAGCTCCCGCAGGGCCTCTTCCACATCCATGGGGTCGCACTGCATGGCGCGGGCCAGGTCGGCGAGTTGCAGCGGCTCACCGGCGACAAAGAGCAGGCATTCGACTTCGGCGGCTTGGCTCATGCGGCCTCCTGGACAGCCGTCAGGCGGATGTCGGCCAGCGGGTTGCGCTGCACGGCGCGGACCTTGCCCACGCGCAGCAGCTCCAACACGGCGAGGAAGAGCAGCACGATCTCGTACCGCCGGCACGGAACCTCGAAGAAGTCGGAGAAGAGGGCGCCCTCCGCGCTGGACCGCAGGCGGCGCAGCACCTCGGCCATCTTCATGCGGAGGCTCAGGCGGCGGCGCGGAACCACGGCGGTCACCAGCGCGTCCTTCACGCCGGCGGCCTCCAGCGCCCGCTGCAGGGCGGCCAGCAGGGCCCTGCCGTCCAGTGCGGCCTCGGGCACCGGAAGCAGGTAGGCCTCCGGGTCCTCCATGGCGGCGCGGAAGTAGAGGTCGCGGCGGTAGCTCTCCAGCCCCTTCAGGCCGTCGACCACCGAGGCGTAGCGCTCGTACTCGACCAGGCGGCGCACCAGCTCGGCGCGGGGGTCTTCCTCGGTATCGTCGCCTTCGGCCGGCGGCGGCGCGGGGAGCAGGAGGCGGGACTTGATCTCAACCAGCGTGGCCGCCATGACGAGGTACTCGCCGGCCACGGCAAGGTCCATGGACTGCCACAGCTCCACGGTAGCCATGTACTGCCGGGTGATCTCGGCGATCGGGATGTCGTAGATATCGACCTTGCTCTTGCGGATGAGCTGCAGGAGCAGGTCCAGCGGCCCCTCATATGCGGGCAGCCTGAATAGGAGGGAGCGGGCGGCGGAGAGCATGGCGGCTCAGTGTACCCTCGCAGGCCCGCGGCAGGGATCGGCGAACAGGAACGGACCGTCGCATCGTACAATGGTATTGGCGCCCCGCCAAGAGGCGCGTCAGGAGGAACCGAATGAAGTTGGCGAGGCTCGCCTGCGCCCTGCTCATGGGCATCGGGCTCAACGCGGCGACGGCCGCCCGAGCGGACTTTGACGCCTACCTTGCCCGGCCTGAGCCGGAGTACAGGTGGGAGCTCAAAGGCGAGAAGGACTACGGCGGCACCATCGTCTATGACCTCCACCTGGTCTCACAGGTCTGGCAGGGCATCAAGTGGGAGCACCGCCTGCAGCTGGTGAAGCCCAAGGTGCTGAAGCACCCGGGGTTCGTCACCCTCCTGAACACAGGCGGCAGCGGGTCGGTCGAGGAAAACATGCTGGCCAGCATGGTGGCCAACGCCACAGGCGGCTACTTCGCCATCCTCTACAACATCCCGAACCAGCCGCTCTACGGTGGCAAGAACGAGGACGCCCTCATCGTCTACACATGGCAGAAGTTCCTGGAGACCGGCGACGAATCCTGGCCCCTCCACTTCCCCATGGCCAAAGCCGTGATCAAGTCGATGGACGCCCTGCAGGCCTTCGCCAAGACCAGGCAGCTGGCGCCGCTGAACGACTTCCTCATAACCGGAGCCTCCAAGCGCGGCTGGACCACGTGGCTGGTGGGCGCCGCTAAGGACAAGCGCGCAAAGGCCATCGCGCCCATGGTGATCGACGTACTCAACGTGAAGCTCCAGATGAAGCACCAGCTCGAGTCCTACGGCAAGCCCAGCGAGCAGATCGACGACTACAGCGCCGGCGGCATGGTGGAGCTGCTGGGGTCCAAGAAGGCCGACCGGCTCATGGAGCTAGAGGACCCCTACTCCTACCGCGACCGCATCACGATGCCCAAGCTGATCGTGCTGGGCACGAATGACCGCTACTGGTCGCAGGACTCGCTAAACCTCTACTGGGACGGCCTGAAGGGTCCGAAGTGGGTCGTCTACCTGCCCAACAGCGGTCACGGCCTCGACGACCGCGGCAGGCTCCTCGCTACCCTCGGCGCCTACGCCCGAACGATCGCCGCCGGAGCCCTCTTCCCGAAGATGGACTGGGCGTTCAAGCCGGACAGCACTGGCCTGGGCCTCACGGTGAGCAGCACCACGGCCTCCGAGTCCGCCCGCCTGTTCCGCGTCTTCGCGCCGACCAGGGACTTCCGCGACCAGAAGTGGACCAGCGAGCCCATGACGAAGAGCGGCAACGGCTGGACCGGCAGGCTCGACACCCCTGCCACCGGCTTCGCGGCCATGTACGCCGAGGTGACGTTCGTGAAGGAAGGCAAGCCCTTCACGCTGACGAGCCAGCTGCAGATCCTGGGCAAGAAGTAGCTGCCTATCGCCGGGAGCGTCTCGCAAGGACGCTCCCGGCCATTGTCTTGAGCTACCGCGCCAGCGAGTTCGCCCAGGCCAGCAGGCCCGCCGCGGCAATGAGAACCGTCACGCCGCCCGCCATGAGGCGGCAGGCCTTCGGGTCGGCGCCGCGCCACTCGCCGTAGGCCAGTCCTACCGCCTGCCCGCCGAGGATCTGCCCCACCTGGTAGATGCCCCACCCGGCAGATGCGCCCAGCGGGCCCATCAACAGGGCGCCCTGCCCCATCAGCCCGAACGCCACGATGAAGAGGGAGCCGCCCACCATGGCGATGCCCAGATCGCGCGGCGCCGCCAGCAGCCGCCACCCGCGTCCCCGGTGGACCAGCAGCGCGGCATAGGCCAGGTTAACCAGGGCCCCGCCCATCATGCCCACCGCCCAGACCGGCACCGTGGAGAGCGGATCAGAGCCCGGCGCGCCCCTGTGAATGGCCGCGATGATGGCATCCTGCCCATAGGCGAAGGCGAAGTTGGGGAAGCTCGACAGCACGCCGGCAAGGGCGGCCAGAGCCAGCCCCGCGCGGAAGCCGGGAGACCGCTCGCCGCCCGCCCCGGCCGGACGCTCACGCAAGAGGCCCGCGGCGAGGCAGAGGCCCGCGCCGGCCACCAGGAGCCCCACCGCGCCGAGCGCGGCAAGGCCCGCGGGTGAGCCCGGCCCCGGTGCGCGGGAGAAGAGGCCCGAACCCCGGAAGAGCATGGGAACCAGCACGCCCATGGCCATGCCCAGCCCGCCCAGGATGCCGCCCGTGAGCGCAACGCCGATCCGCACGAAGCAGAGCGCGCAGAGGACGTTGGCCACGCCCCAGCCCATGGAGAAGAGGTTGCTCAGCAACAGGTTGCCGCGCGGGATGCGTCCGATCGCTGCCAGGGCGTCGGGGTAGACGCCCAGCATGATGGACCAGGGCAGGATCACGAGCCCGACGGACATGCCGACCAGCAGCCAGTGCTCGAACCGGTAGCGGCGCATCTCCTTCAGCGTCCACGAGCCGCTACCGATGCATAGGCCGCCCAGGGCCGCCAGCAGAGCCCCGGCTACGGGGCCCAACGGCGGCTCCCCTGCCTGCGCGCCGAAGCCGTCACGACGACGCCTCGGGGGGCTCCATGCCCAGGGCCGCCGCCGCGAAGGCCAGCACGTCGGCCGCCTCCTGGATGGTCTTGGCGATGGGCTTGCCCGCCCCGTGCCCGGCATCGACCTCGATGCGGATCAGCGTGGGCGCCGGGCCGCCCTGCGCGGCCTGCAGAGCCGCGGCGAACTTGAAGCTGTGGGCGGGCACCACGCGGTCGTCATGGTCGCTCGTCGTCACCAATGTGGCCGGGTACCGCGCACCGGGCTTCACGTTGTGCAGCGGCGAGTAGCGGAGTAGCGTGGCGAAGTCCTCGGCATCGTCCGGGTTGCCGTAGTCGCTGGTCCAGCCCCAGCCGACGGTGAACTTGTGGAAGCGAAGCATGTCCATCACGCCCACCGCGGGCAGCGCACACCCGAAGAGCTCCGGCGCCTGCGTCAGGCACGCGCCCACGAGCAGGCCGCCGTTGCTGCCTCCGGCGATGGCGATCCGGCCCGGCTGCGTCCAGCCCGCATCGACCAGATGGCGGGCGATGGCCTGGAAGTCGTCGAACACGTTCTGCTTATTCGCCAGCCGCCCCGCGTCGTGCCACTCCTTGCCGTACTCGCCTCCGCCGCGAAGGATGGCCAGCGCGAAGATGCCGCCCTCGTCCATCCAGACCGGCCGGTTCGGGTGGAAGCCGGGTTGCAGCGAGATGCGGAAGCCGCCGTAGCCGGTCAGGTAGACGGGGCGCCGGCCGTCCCGCACGGAGCCCTTGCGCATGCAGAGGAAGACCGGGATGCGGGCGCCGTCCTTGCTCACGGCGAACTCCAGCGAGGTCTCGTACTGATCCGGGTCCAGGTCGAGCTGCGGCCTGCGGAAGAGGCGGCTGGAGCCAGTGGCGATATCCAAAGCGTAGATCGCCGCGGGCTGCGCGAAGCTGCTGTAGGAGTAGTAGGCCGTTCGATCGCCCGCATGTCCGCCGAAGCCGCCGGCGGAGCCGATGCCCGGCAGCCTCACTTCGCCTCGGGCCCGGCCGGTGAGCGTGTACACCCACACGGCCGTATGCGCGTCGTGAAGGTAGCCGGCGTAGATACGGCCGCCCGCCGAAGCCGCCCACTCCAGCGAGTCGCCGCGCTCGGAAACCACCTCCGAGAGATCCGCCGCGCCGTTGGAGCCCGCGTCGATGGCCACGATCCGGCCCAGCGGCGCCTTCAGGTCGGTGGTGAAGATCAGCCGGCTACCCGAGTTGGTGACGAACCCGTACTGCGCGTCGCCCTCGGCCAGCAGCGGGCGGACCTCGGCGCCGATCTCAGGCTGCGTCGGCGTGCCCAGATCGGCCACGAAGACGCGGTTCTCCGGGTCGGTGCCCCGCGAGGCGTCGATCAGCAGGTAGCGGCCGTCCTCGGTCACACGGGCGCCCATGTACCACTCGGGCTGGTCCGGCCGCGAGTAGATCAGGCGATCCTGCGCCTGCTCGTCGCCCAGCCGGTGGTAGTAGACCTTGTGGTTCAGGCTCTGCTGCTGGAACTCCTGCCCCTCCGCCGGCTCGTCGAAGCGGGCATAGAAGAAGCCCTTGCCGTCGCGCGTCCAGGCCGCATCGGTGAACTTGGCCCAGCGGAGCAGGTCCGGCAGGTCCTCGCCCGTATCGGCGCACCGCACGCGCCACTCCTGCCAATCGGAGCCCGCAACGCTCACGGCGTAGGCCAGCAACCGCCCGTCGGGGCTCGCGCTGAGGCCGGAGAGGGCCACGGTTCCGTCCGTTGAGAGCGCGTTCGGGTCGAGAAGGAGGCGGCCGGCGGCGTCGGGCCGGTGCGCGGTGAAGAGGACATCCTGGTTCTGCAGCCCCTCGTTGTAGAGCCAGAACCAGCGCCTGCCCGCCCGGAAGGGCCGGCTGAAGCGCTCGTAGCTCCAGAGGGCCGTCAGGCGGCTCCGCATGCGCTCACGCCAGGGGAGCGAGGCCAGGTAGTCGAACGTGACGGCGTTCTGGTCGGCCACCCACTGCTTCGTCTCGGCGGACGCGCCGTCCTCAAGCCATCGGTACGGATCCTCCACTCGGACCCCGTGCAGGAGTTCGGCGCAATCGCCGCGGCGGGTCGGGGGCACACGCATGGTTAGTTCTCTCCTTGGTGCGATGGGAAGAAAGGCTCAGGCGCCAGGCTGGTGCGGCTCAGGCCGAGATGGACCATCAACGGGAAGCGTGACCGTGAAGACGGCTCCCCGGCCGGGCTCGCTCTGCACCGTCAGGCTGCCGCCATGGTCGCGAGCGATGCTATGGCTGACGGAGAGCCCGAGCCCGGTCCCCTTCGTCCTCTGCTTGGTGGTGTAGAACGGGTCGAAGATGCGCTCGAGATGCTCAGGGGCCACGCCGTGCCCGGTGTCCTCAACCTCGATGCCCAGCCATGTCGTGCCGGCGTCTTCTTGCCGGCAGGCCCGGATCGTCAGACGACGGGGCGCGTCTGCGCCCGCCATGGCATCCCGCGCGTTCATGATCAGGTTCAGCAGCACCTGCCGTATCTGCTGCGGCCGGCAGACAACGGTGGGCATGGCCTCATCGACCCGGACAACGACCTGCACGCCCGCTCGGTCCAGCGAGTGGCGCGCCAGGTCGAGCGTGTTATCAATTAGGTAGGAGACGGTGGTGGGCGCCAGGTCGTCAGCCTGCATCCCGGCGAACTCCAGCAGGCGGCCGGCTATGGTGGCGATCCTCGCGCCTTCGGAGGCGATCTCCTGGGCGCTGAGGTTGACCATCTCGTCGTCCACGCCTGCGTCCTGGATGATCTGCGCGTAGTTGATGATGCCCATGAGCGGGTTGTTGATCTCGTGGGCCACGCCGGCCGCCAGCGTGCCCAGCGCCTCAAGCTTCTGCGATTGGCGCAGGGCGGCCTCCTCGCGCCGGGAGCGCTCTTCGGCCTCGACCTTGGCAGTGATATCGTGGATAGCCGACATGAAGTACATCGGCTCTCCCTGATCGTCATGGATCAGGGAGACGCTGATCTGGTTGTACCGGGTCTGTCCGTCCTTCGTGATGCATCGGCGCACGGCCTGGTACTGCCGTGGCCCGCCCTGCATGGCGGCATCGGAGTCGGCGCGGCCCGTCGCCACGTCGTCGGGATGGACGATCGCGCTGGGACCGAGCCGCATCAGGTCGTCGGCAGGCCATCCGGCGTTTTCGCAGTACTTGCTGTTAAGCCAGAGGTACCGGCCGTCAAGTGAGAGGTAGCAGACGCCGATGGCCGCCTGCTCCATGGCGGCCCGGAACTGGGCGTCCGCGGCGGCGCGCATGGTCGCGGCCAGAGCCTGCCGGTCCTCGGCCGGTAGTTCTGCCAGCACGGCGTCCCACCGCCGCAACGCCGGCTGCAGGGCCTCGCCACGCTCGTCGGTCAGGGTGATGAAGCCCTCCAGCGCCTCGACCTCGCCCCGGGCATTGACGACGGGCCGACCACGCTCGTAGACCCATGCCTCGGAGCCGTCAGCTCGCCGGATGCGGTAGACCATCTCGAAGCCCGCGTTCCGGTCGATAGCCGCCTGCACCGCGGACCAGACCCGGTCGCGGTCCTTCGGAACGATGATCTCAGCGTAGGAGATGGACTTGTTGGCGACCAGCGCGTCGGGTGCGTACCCGGTCAGCTCCAGGCATCCGTCGCTGGCGAACTCCATCGTCCAATCGGCATCATTGGCGCAACGGTAGGCGAACGCCGGCATATCCCTCAGCATCCGGCTCAGGGTGCCTCCGCCATCCTGGGCGGCCGGCACTACGTCGCACCCCATCTGCGCACCTCACACGCCCGCCGCCGACGCGGAAGGCCGGGTTCATGGCGCAGATGATACCTACTCCGGACGCCCCGTCGGCGCCGCGATCAGGGGTAGACTTCCTACGCGCGGACCCGGACGCGAAGCCGGACGCGGCAACATGCGAACAAGGAGTGCAATATGCCTGATCCTAACGTCCTGCTCATCGGCTGCGGCGGCATCGGCGGCGTTCACCTCGAGCGCTGGACCAAGTGCCCGGGCGCGAGGGTCCTGGCGGTCTGCGACACCGACGCGGCAGCGGCGCAGAGGGCCGCCGACCAGGTCGGAGCCGCCGCGTTCACCGACCTCGCCGAAGCGCTCAAGACGCCCGGCCTCACCGTAGCGGATATCTGCACGCCGCCAGTCGGCCACACCGACGCGGCCCTGGCGGCCATCGGCGCCGGGCTCCATGTGCTCTGCGAGAAGCCCCTGGCCCGGACCCCGCACGAGGCCCAGCAGATCTACCACGCCGCCGCTGCCGCGCAGCGCCTCCTGATGACGGCGTTCTGCCACCGCTTCGAGCCGGGCATCGCCTACGCCAAGGCCCTCCTCGAGGAGGGCAAGCTAGGATCCCTGGTGATGATCCGCAACCGGTTCAGCGGCCTCTTCGCCGGCGTCGAGAACCGCTGGTTCAGCAAGAAGGCCGTCGCAGGCGGGGGCACGCTGCTTGACACGGCGATCCACTCCATCGACATCTACCGCTTCCTCGCCGGCGAGGTCGTCTCGGTATCCGGCCGTGTGACCACGCATATCCCGGGCATCGACGTCGAGGACACCGCCATCGTCCTGCTGCAGGCGGAGAGCGGCGCCCTGGGCGTCATCGAGGCCAGCTGGGCGACGCCGGGCGGCCGCAACATCGTCGAGATCTACGGCACGGCAGGCGCCTGCTTCGTGGACTATAACGACGGCTCCTTGACCGTGCACGACGCTGCCACAGGCGCCACGGAGACCGTGGACCCCGGCTCGGGCGACCGATTCCAGGCCGAGGTCAACCACTTCGCCGAGTGTGTCCGCACGGGCACGCCGCCGGCTGTTACAGGCCATGACGGCCTGCGCGCCGTAGAGATCGCCGCCGAGGTCTACGCGCAGAACGGGCTGTAGGGAGCGCCGAAAAAGGCATCGGGCTTGTTGACACTCCGACAAGCCCGATGCTATAATCAGGACGCCATGCGGCGATCGCCGTTCATCGCGGGCGAGTGGTGAAATGGCAGACACGC
>CAISJD010000102.1 GCA_903885605.1 uncultured Chthonomonas sp.
CGCCCGCGAAGGAGCCGCCCAGCGTGTGCGCGCCGGCCGACAGGGCGTCGGTGACGGTGTAGGCCAGCGTGGCGATGCCGGTGGCGGCGGTGGTCGCCGACCCGATGCCGCTACCGTCCAGCGCGAACGTGATGGACTTGCCCGAGACGCCCGCGCCGCCGCTGTCGGCCAGCTTGGCCGTCAGCGAGAGGGAGGCGCCCGGTGCGCCGGAGCCGGCGCTCACGGTGAGGGTCGTGGGCTGGCTGGTACTGAGGCTCAGCTTGCTGACGAAGACGTCTGATCGGCTCGACGACGTCGTGTCGAAGGCGCCGGTCGTGGTCGGGAAGTTGGACCCCGTCGTGTATCCCGTGATATAGGCGGCGCCCATGCTGTCCACGGCGATCCCGGCGGCCCGGTCGGTGCTGCTGCTGCCGATGTAGGTACCGTAGGCAAGGCCCGTGCCGTCGGGGCTTAGCTTGGCGATAAAGGCGTCATCATACGCGCTCTTTGAGGTGCTGAAGGCGCCCGCGGTGGTTGGGAAGTCCGCAGAACCGGTGTACCCGCTGATGATGGCTGAGCCGGAACCGTCGATGGCAAGGCACGTGATCTCGTCGTAACCTGTGCCGCCCAGGTAGGTGCTGAAGACGAGCGTCGATCCATCGGCGGCAAGCCTGCTGACGAACCCGTCCCCGATCCCCGAAAGTGCGGTTTGGAAGCCGCCGGCCGGGAAGTCGACCGACTCGGTCCAGCCGCCTACGGTGACCACCCCCGCGGCGCCGACGCCCACTCCGGCGGCGCTGTCTTGCCCTGAGCCGCCGAGGAACGTGCTCATGGCGAGGCTGCCGCCATCGGCGCTGAGCTTGGCGATGAAGGCGTCTGTCGGGCCGTTCAGCGTTGCGGCGTAGGCCCCTGCCGTAGTGGGGTAGTTGGTGGAGGAGGTCGAACCGACCACGTAGGCTGAGCCGGAGCCGTCGACCGCGATGGCATTGCCGCTCTCGTAGCCGGCGCCACCCAGGTAAGTGCTGTAGGCCAGGGCCGAGCCGTCGGCGCTGAGCTTGGTTATGAAGGCCTCGTCCTCGCCGCTGTTCTGCGTCGAGTAGGCGCCGGTTGTGGTGGGAAAGGAGAGTGACAAGGTCGTACCGGTGACGTAGGCTGATCCTGACCCATCGACGGCGATGCCGTAGCCGGTGTCCTCATCCTCGGCCCCCAGGTAGGTGCTGTAGGCCAGGGCCGCTCCACTCGGGCTCAGCTTGGTGATGAACACATCCCGCCAGTCTGCGAGCGAGGTGCTGTAGGCGCCCGGCGTCGTGGGGAAGGCGATGGACCACGTCTCGCCGGTGATGTAGGCCGAGCCCGCGCTGTCCACGGCGATGGAGTAGGCGCGGTCAGTGCCCGAGCCGCCTACGTAGGTGCTGTAGGCCAGGCTCTTGCCGTCAGCGGCGAGCTTGGTCACGAACGCATCGTAGCTACCTGTACATGACGTGCGGAATGCACCGGGGGTCGTTGGGAACGTCGTCGACTGCGTTCTGCCCGTGACGTAGGCGGCGCCAGAAGCGTCCACTGCCACTGCGAAGCCGTAGTCGTAGCTGTCGCCGCCAAGGAACGTGCTGTACTCCAGCGTCGGGTCCACCACGAGCGGGCGGCTCGTGTCGTAGCGGGCCACCTGGAACGCGACGGAGTTGCGCTCCAGCGTGAACGAGCAGGCGACCTGGGTGCGCTTGCCGTTGATCGTCTGGTAGGCGTAGGGGCGGTTCAGCGTCACATCGCCGCAGGAGGTGGAGGCGACCAGGCGGCCGCCCGCGGTGCGGAGCGACTTTGCGCCGGAGACGGACATGCGGATGCGCGACGGGTCGGCGCCGGGCTTCACGACGAAGTCATACTCCAGCGTCCGTGACCTGCCGGCGCCGTAGTAGACGAGGTCGACACCCGGGTAGACGCCGGTGAGCTTCACGCGGGAGTAGGTCGGGACGTTGGCGCACCACTGCTTCGGGTCGTTGCCGATGAAGTAGTTGACGATGCCCGGCTGCCTGTCCAGGCCCGAGGCGACCACCTTCGTGTTGGAGCCCTGGAGCTTCAGGCGGAGCG
>CAISJD010000103.1 GCA_903885605.1 uncultured Chthonomonas sp.
GGGGTGTTCCACTGCTCCGACGCCGTGACGGCCCAGGATCGCTGGAAAGTCGACCTGGGAGCCCGGTCAGACGCCGCGTTCAACATTGCGGCCGCCGATATCAACGGCGACGGCCGCGACGAGTTCCTGGTAGCCACGCCGACCGGGGAGCTGGTGGCGCTGGCCGACAAGAACGGGCAGGGCGCCATCCTCTGGCGCAAGGCATTCGACGCCGGCCTCAGGGGGGTCATCGTCGCGGATGTGGATGGTGACGGGTCGGCCGAGATCATCGTCGATGCCGACGACCTTACCGTCCGGATTCTGAAGCCGGGGCAGGCGGCCAAGCGGCGGTAAGCGCGCGTGGTAGACTCACGCCGGTCACAGACCCCGCGCCAGGGGCGCCGGCGACGCCGCATGCACTCGCCGAGCTCTCCCGCGACCCGGTATGCAGCATCCGGTCAGGCAGCATGACGGGCCTGCTCTTGAGAAACAGTGAGAGTGAATGTGAGCGAATCTGTTTGGTACATCACCACGCCCATCTACTACGTCAACGGCAGCCCGCATATCGGATCGGCTCTGACGACGCTCTGCTGCGATATGCTGGCCCGGTACCAGCGCATGCGCGGGCGCGAGGTCTGGTTCCTTACGGGGACCGATGAGCAGGCCACCAAGTGCTTCGAGGCGGCCGCCGAGGCGGGCAAGGAGCCGCTGCAGTTCGTCACCGACCTTGCAGCCGAGTTCCGCGCGGCCTGGGACGGGATGGACTTCGCGTATGACGACTTCATCCGGACCACCGAGCCGCGCCATGTGAGCGTGGTGCAGGAGGTCTTCCGCCGCCTGCGCAACTCCGGCGACATCTACAAGGGGACCTACGAGGGCTGGTACTGCGTCTCCGACGAGACCTTCTTCCGCGACACCGATGTGAAGCCCGACGGCCTCTGCCCCAACGCCGAGTGCCGCAAGCCGCTGCGACGGGTGCAGGAGGAGAACTGGTTCTTCCGCCTCTCGGCCTACGGCGACAAGCTGCTGGAGCAGATCGAGGCGAACCCCGGCTGGCTGCAGCCCGAGTTCCGCAAGAACGAGGTGATCGCCTTCATCAAGCAGGGGCTCCGCGACGCCAGCGTCACGCGCGGCAACAGCGGATGGGGCATCCCCGTGCCGGACGAGCCGGACAAGGTGGTCTACGTCTGGTTCGACGCCCTGATCAACTACCTGGCCGCCACGGGCTGGCCCACCGACATGGAGCGCTACGAGCGGCTCTGGCCGGCCGACGCGCACCTGATGGCCAAGGAGATCTTCGTCCGGTTCCACGCGACCATGTGGCCCGCCATGCTCATGGCGCTCGGGTTGCCGCTGCCGAAGCAGGTCTACGCCCATGGCTGGTGGGTGGGCGCCACGGGGCAGAAGGAGGGCAAGCGCACCGGCGGCCTGCCGCACCCGCTGGCCCTGGCCGACGAGCTGGCTGAGCTGACCGGCGCCTCCAGGCCCCTGGCCGTGGACGCCCTGCGCTACCTCCTCCTCCGCGAGATGGTCTTCCACGGGGACAGCGAGTACAGCCACGAGGGCTTCCTGAAGCGGTACAACACGGACCTGGCCAACGATATCGGCAACCTCTGCAACCGCACGGTGACCATGGCGTCGCGCTACTTCGAAGGCGCCGCGCCCACTCCGGCGGGCGTCGATGAGGAGGTTCGCGCCTTCGCCGCGCAGGTGGCCGCCGACTACGCAGCCGCGCTGGAGGAGTACCGGTTCAACGGCGCGCTGGAGGCCGTCTGGCGGCTGGTGGCGCGCATGAACCGCTATATCGAGGAGAAGACGCCCTGGGCGCTGGCCAAGCGCGGCGAGCGCGAGGAGCTGGCGACGGTCCTCTACACCTGCCTGGAGGCCGTGCGGGTGATCGCCTGCCTGGTCGCGCCGGTGATGCCGACCGCGTCGGCCGCGCTCTTCCGCCAGATCGGCATGGAGGATGGAGCCGCCACGTGGGACGATGCCTGCGCCTGGGGCCTGCTGCCCGCGGGCGCCCCGCTACCCGCGCCGGCGCCGCTCTTCCCGCGCATCCAGGAGGCCCCCGCGGCCGCGCCGCAGCCGGCGCCCGCGAAGCCTGCCGCACAACCCAAGGAGAAGCCCGTGACCGAATCCGCCGCCCCTGCCCCCGCCCCGGCTCCCGCGCCCGCGCCCGCGCCCGAGGGGCCCGCGACCATCACCTATGACGACTTCGCCAAGGTCGAGCTGCGGGTGGCCCGCGTGCTCTCCGCCGAGCGCATCCCCAAGGCCGACAAGCTGCTCAAGCTGACGGTGGACCTGGGCACGGAGCAGCGGACCATCCTGGCCGGCATCGCGGAGATGTACGAGCCGGAGGAGGTTGCCGGCAAGCAGGTGGTGGTGGTGGCTAACCTGGCCCCGAGGAAGATGCGCGGCATCGAGTCGCAGGGGATGATCCTGGCCGCCGACACCGAGGGCCAGGCCATCCTGCTGCAGCCGGAGACCGAGGTTCCCGCAGGGGCGCGCGTGCGCTGAGGCGCGCCGCGCCGGAGAGGGGCTAACCCGTGACGGAGAACGGCGACGGTGCGAAGCGGCGCGGGCTGAGCCCCGTCGTGCGGGCGCTGGGGATCGTGAGCCTGCTGGCCGACGTCTCCAGCGAGATGGTCTATCCGCTGAACCCCATGTTCCTCACGCGGGTGCTGGGCGCGCCCGCGTGGGCCCTGGGCCTCATCGAGGGCGTGGCGGAGAGCACCGCGAGCCTGCTCAAGCTCTACTCGGGCTGGCTCTCCGACAAGATCGGGGCGCGCAAGCCCTTCGTGGTGGCGGGCTATGGCCTCGGCGCGCTGGGCAAGCCCATGATCGCCCTGGCCGGCTCGTGGGGGCACGTGCTGGCGGCTCGCTTCGTGGACCGCCTGGGGAAGGGCCTCCGCACGGCGCCGCGCGACGCGCTGATCACCGAGAACTGCGACGCCGACCGGCGCGGCCGGGCCTTCGGCTTCCACCGCAGCATGGACACCATCGGCGCCGTGGGCGGGCCGCTGCTGGGCTACCTGCTGCTGAGCCGCTTCCTGCACGGCACCGACGCGCAGAACTGGCGCTCCCTCTACTGGGTGGCCTTCGTGCCGGGCCTGCTGGGCGTGCTGGTGCTGGCCGTGATGGTGAAGGAGAAGCGGACGCCTGCCGACCTGGTCCGGAAGGCCCTGCCCACGCTCAGCGGACTGAGCCCGGCCTACAAGCGATACCTGCTGATCTGTGCGCTCTTCGGGCTGGGCAACTCGTCGGATGCTTTCCTCATCCTTCGCGCCCAGAACGACATGGGAGTGCGGCCCGAGCAGGTCTTCCTCCTCTACGCCCTCTTCAACGTGGTCGAGGCGGCGCTGGGCTATCCGGTCGGGCGCCTCTCGGACCGCGTGGGCCGCAAGCCGCTCATCGCCCTGGGCTGGCTCGTCTTCGCGGCAGTCTACCTCGGCTTCGCGCTGCTGCACGGCATGGCGGCCGTCTGCCTGCTCTTTGTGCTGTACGGCTTCTACTACACGCTGACCCAGGGCGTGCAGCGGGCCATGGCCGCGGATCTGGCCCACGCCGACCGGCGAGCCACGGAGATCGGCGCCTTCCACATGGTGGTCGGCCTGGCGGCGCTGCCGGCCAGCATCGGCGCGGGCTTCCTGTATGAACTGCACCGCTGGGCGCCCTTCGCCGTGGGAGCCTGCACCGCCGTGGTGGCTGCGGGCCTGATGCTCGCCGTGCGGCTTGACAAGCCGGAGTCGGCGCCGGTAAGCTAATCCATACTATGTCGCGCATGACCTCCCCCACCCACGGCGAACACCGAGGGGCCTGCCTTAAGTCCTGCCTGGTCTGGAGCCTCCTGCTCCTGGCCTCCTTCGTCGTGGGCGCCGCGGTCATCGCGCCGGGCGTCCGCCTGTTCCGAGCCAAGCAGCCGCCGCCGAAGCCTCCGGTGACGTCGCCTGCCGCAACCCGGACGACACCCGATATCGCACCCACGCCCGCGCCGGATGTGACGCCGGACGCCTCGCCGACGCCCGCACCGGCGGCAACGCGTCGACAGTCCGCGCCCATCCAGGTGCAGGTGACACCGGCAGGCGACGCGTCCGATGACGCCCCCGCGCCCACCACGCGCCGACGCCGCTCGCGCCGGACGGATACCGATACGCCCGCCGCGCGGCCCGAACCGCGGCAGGCCGAGCCCGACCGCGCGACGACAGACGACAACCCGGCAGCGACGTCGACCCGCACGCACACACGCACACGCCGCCGCCGCGACGCCGCCGATGAGACGCCCACCGCGGACAGCGAGCGCCGGCCCGGCTCGACCACCCGGACCCGCGACCGCGAGCGGCCCGCCACCATCCGGCGCAACCGCGACACCGAGGCCGATCCGCCGCGGACGGGTTCTACACGATCCGATAGCGGCACGCGCCGACGAGGAGCCGACACGGACACGCCCAGCGGCGTCCAGCGCAGCGGCTCCATCGACTAGCGCGGCCGGCCCGCCATGCCTCCGGCTCACCAACGGCTCGGCGTCTACGGCGGAACGTTCGACCCGATCCACAACGGGCACCTGCATGTGGCCGGCGAGGCCCTGAGGGAGCTGGCGCTGGACCGGCTGCTGCTGGTGCCGAACGGCCGCCCGGCGCATCGGTCGGGGGCCCGCCTGGCCGCCCCGGAGCATCGGCTGGCCATGGCTCGGCTGGCCGCCGAACCCTTCGAGGCCATGGAGGTCTCGGACACGGAGATCCGGCGCCGGGGCATCTCCTATACCGCCGACACGCTGCAGGGACTGGCGGAAGAGCGCCCCGGTTGCCTCCTGTTCCTCATCACGGGCGTCGACGCCGTGGCCGAGCTACCCACGTGGCACGATCCGGAGCGCGTGCTGGCGCTCAGCAGCGTCGTGGCCGCCGCGCGCCCGGGTTTCACGCGGGAGTGGCTGGCCCAGCGGCTGCCCGCCGGCTGGCTTGAACGGATTCTGCTGCTGGAGACGACGCACAGCGACCTGTCCGCCACCGAGGTGCGCGGCAGGATCGCGGCAGGCGAGAGCGCCGACGGACTGGCGCCCGCGGCAGTGCTTCGATACATCCGCACGCATGGGCTCTATCGCGGGGAGGAGGCCGGCGACCCGCCGTCGAACTATTAGCGAGTCGCCACGCAAGACCCCGAACTGTGACACTCACACGCTAGGAGGCGTTCCATGGCCATAGTCTTCAACATGCCGATGCTGGGCAACACGATGGAGGAAGGCACCATCCTTCAGTGGTTCAAGAAGGAAGGGGACGCCGTGAAGGCAGGCGAACCGCTCCTTGAGGTGATGTCCGACAAGGCAAACTTCGAGGTTGAGGCGCCCGCCGACGGCACCGTCCTGCGGATCATCGAAGCGGCTGACGCCGTGGTCAACGTCCACGCGCCCATCGCCGTCATCGGAGCGGCCGGCGAGTCCGCCGACGTGCCTGCCGGCGACGCGCCCACCGCTCCTGCGGCTGAGGCCGCCCCGGCCGCCGCACCCGCCGCGCAGCAGACGGCCTCCGAGGCCGCTCCCGCCACCGCGTCGGGCGCACCGGTCGCCATCTCGCCGCGCGCACGCCGCCTGGCCGACGAACTGGGCATCGCCGCATCCGCACTGGCCGGCAGGGGCAGCGGTCCCGGCGGACGCGTCATCGAGGAAGATGTGAAGGCCTACGCCGCGGCGCTGGCGA
Organism: uncultured Chthonomonas sp.; assembly: GCA_903885605.1. Classification (GTDB taxonomy): domain Bacteria; phylum Armatimonadota; class Chthonomonadetes; order Chthonomonadales; family CAJBBX01; genus CAJBBX01. Next base: position 5,670 of record CAISJD010000103.1, read on the forward strand.
CGGCCGGCACGGTGAAGGCGACGCCGCTGGCCGCGAAGATCGCCGAGGCCCTGGGCGTGCCCGTGGGCTCCGTGCCCTCCGCCGACGGCAAGGTCCGCGCCGACGACGTTCGCAAGTTCGCCGAGGGCACCGCGACCCCGGCGTCGGCCCCGGCCCCCGCGCCCGCTCCGGCGGCGCCCGCGGGTTCGCCGGCCATCGCCGACGTGATCCCCTTCAAGGGCCTGCGCAAGATGACCGCCGACGTGGTGACCAAGTCGCGCTTCACGGCGCCGCACATCACGCTGAACATGGAAGTCGATATGACGGAGTGCATCGCCCTGCGCGAGAAGCTCGTCCCCGTCATCCAGAAGACGCACGAGACCAAGGTCACCGTCACCGACGTGCTGGTGAAGGCCGTGGCCCGCGCCCTGAAGGACCATCCGCTCTGCAACGCCGCGCTGGTGGGCGATGAGATCCGCCTCTATGCCGACCGCAACATCGGCGTGGCGGTGGCGACGGCCACCGGTCTGGTGGTGCCCGTGATCCGCGGCGCCGAGAACCGGTCGCTGGGCGAGATCAGCCTCGACCTGAAGGCCCTGGTCGCCCGCGCCCGCGACGGCAAGCAGACGCAGGAGGACATGTCCGGCGGGACGTTCACCATCACCAACATCGGCATGTTCGGCGTCGACTCGTTCGACCCGATCATCGTGCCGCCGCAGTCCTGCATCCTGGGCGTCTGCCGCACGGCGGAGAAGCCCGTGGTGCGCAACGGCGCGGTGGTGATCCGCTCCATGATGAACCTGAGCCTCTCGCTGGACCACCGCGTGCTCGACGGCGCGCCGGGCGCCAAGTTCCTCCTGACGCTGAAGGAGCTGCTGGAGAGCCCGCTCTCCATCCTGGCGTAGGCCGGGGGCGGCAGCCGGAACGCAACAGGGCGGGGGCCACGGAGGCTCCCGCCCTGTTTGCGCGTCAGGCCGACGGCGTCAATGCGGTCAACGGCGCCAACACGGTCAGTGACGGTGTTGACGTTGTTGACATTATTGACGATGAAGGCGTGGATTGAGGAAGCGGTCTAGCCAGGCCAGGTTGCGGCGCAGGCGGTCGAGGCGGAGGTCCGGCGGGCCGTTGCGCGACATGCCGTGGCTGGTCTCGGCGGGGTAGCGGACCATCTGCACCGTCTTGCGGCGCCAGCGGAGGGCGGCGAAGAGCTGCTCGGCCTGCTCGATGGGGCAGCGCAGGTCGCCGTCGGAGTGGATGATCAGCAGCGGCGTCTCGATCTTGTCGGCGTAGGCCAGCGGCGAGAGGCGCCACATGTCGGCGGGGTTCCAGGCGGTGCCGCCGAACTCCTTGTCGGGCTCCCAGGGGAAGTCGCAGGTGCCTGACATGCTGTGGAGGTTGGCGACCAGCCGATCGGCGATGGCGCAGGCGAAGCGCGTGGTGTGGCCCACGGCCCAGGCCGTCATGTAGCCTCCGTAGGAGCCGCCCATGATCGCCATGCGGGCCGGGTCGACCTCGGGCAGGGCCGCGGCGTGGTCGGCCAGCCCCTGGATGTCCACCCAGTCCTTGCCGCCCCATTCGCCCTGGATGGCCCTTGTGTGCGCCTCGCCGTAGCCCTTGCTGCCGCGCGGGTTGCCGAAGACCACCACGTAGCCCTGCGCCGCAAGCCACTGGAGCTCGTGGAAGGGCGTGCTTGCTCCGCCGTACTGGCCCGCGGGGCCGCCGTGGACGTAGAGGACGCACGGGGCGGCGCCCGGCTCAGCGCCCGACTGCCGAAGCGCCCAGCCGTGCACGGAGCCGCCGTCGGAGGTGGGCGCCGTCACCTCCTCGGGCATGGCGAAGGCCACCTCGGCCATGAGGTCGGCGTTGGCGTGGCTCAGCCTCTGTAGCCGCGAGCCGTCGGATACCCAGGCCTCGTGGGGTTCGACGGCGCTGCCGAGCTGCAGACCGATGCGTGCGCCGTCGGCCGAGAGGCTGAAGGAGCCCAGCGCCGCGCCCATGGGTGTCAGCCGCTCCACCTCGCCGCCGGCAACCGCCATGCGGCCGAGGTAGGTCTCGCCCCGCTCGCTGACAGGGAAGAGGATCGCGCGGCCGTCGGGCGACCAGGCCAGCGGGCGGCCGCCTCCGGTCTCGTGCATGTCGGACAGCGTGGCGTAGCCCACGGCCAGGTCGGTGGCCCCGGTCAGGTCCAGCGCTTCGGCCGCGCCGCCGGCCGGCAGGATGAGCACGCGCTCATTGCGGCCGCCCCAGGTGTCGTCCACGTCGGTGTGGCCGATGTAGGCGATGCGGGAGCCGTCGGGCGAGTAGGAGGGCGCGGACTTGGGGCCGGGAGGCGCCTCGACGCGGAGTAGCTCGCCGCCGTCGGCGGGCACGGTCCATAGGTCGTCGCGCGTGCCCGTGAGGTCCGCGTCGTCGCGGCGGTTCGCCACGAAGAGGAGCGTGGCGCCGTCGGGCGACCAGGCGGGAGCGCCGCAGGGCCACGGGCCGTCGGTGAGGGCCCTGGCCTCGCCGCCGGCGGTGTCGGCGACCCAGACCTGCCGGTACGCGCCGTCGTGGTAGCCCGCGCCGTCGAGGCGGTAGAAGACGCGGTCATGCACGCGCACGGGGTTGCTCAGGCCCTTCTTCTTGCGCTCCTCGGCGGCCTTGTCGGTCCGCTCCTCCGGCGTCCGGCGGAAGGTGAAGGCCAGCCGCGCGCCATCGGGCGACCAGGCGGGCGATGCGGCCGAGCCCTCGGGGAGCGAGGTGAGCTTGCGGGCCTCGCCGCCGTCGGCCGCGATCAGGTAGAGCTGCGATCCGGGGCCGTCGCGGTCGGAGACGAAGGCGATGGATGCCCCGTCCGGCGACCATCGCGGGGAGCCGTCGCTGTGGCCCGCCCCGGTGAAGGGCCGCGCCGCGCCGCCGGCCGCATCGGCCATCCAGAGGGCGCACTCGGCCTTGTTCTTCTCGGCGTTGATGGTGCGGACCGTGAAGCAGAGCCGCCGGCCGTCGGGGCTGATCTGCACGTCGCCGACGAGCTTCAGCCGGAGGAGGTCCTCCAGCGATACGGGTCGTTTCGCCATCTGGTTCATCCCTTCCCTGCCGCGCCGGCGGGCCGCTGCGGCGGCATGGGCGCGGTGAATGAGTAGCGACCCGAGGGGGCGCGGAAGACGGTGCATCCCTCGCGCACGCCGATGCGCTCGGCAGGAACAGCCGCCGCGTGGCGGACCTCTCGGGCATCGGCTCCCGGCGCCCAGATGGTGGCCACGGTGTTGGGCGGAACGGTGACATCCAGCGTCACCGTCTCGCGCTTGACCTCCCAGCGCACGGCGATGGTCCCGTGCGGGGCGTTGTGCTGAGCCGCCACCCAGTCCAGGCGGCGGTCCACATACGGGCGCACGAGGAACGTGGAGAAGCCCGGCGCCGTGGGCCGGATGCCGGCAAGCCAGCCGTAGAACCACTCGTCGGCGTGGCCCAGCATGAAGTGGTTCTGCGACCAGCCCCGCGTCGGGCCGTCCCACGCCTCGGTAAGCGATGTGGCGCCGTGGTCGATCTGGTATCCGTAGCTGGGGTGCTCGCGCTTGAGCAGCATGTCCAGCACGAGGTCGGACCTCCCGGCCTGCGCCAGAGCCAGCAGCTCATAGCGGAAGCCGATGTCGCCGGCGGAGGTGTGGCCGTTGAGCCGGGCGATGTCGGCGATGAGCGCCTCCAGCGCGCCGGCCCGCTCGTTGTCGGCGGCGACGTTCAGCGCCAGGGCCATGGCGTTGGCCGTCTGGCTCGTCTCGCAGAAGCCGGGGCCGTCGGGCCGACGGAAGGTGCGGCTGAAGGCCTCGCGCATCTTCTCGGCCTCGGCCTCCAGGCGCCGGGCGTCGGCCTCCTGGCCGCCGGCGCGGCACATCTCCGCCGTGGCGCGCAATGTCTCCACGCCGATAGCGGTGGCGGTGACGCCCATAGGCGTCTTGCCCGTGCCCACGTCGGCCCAGTCGCCCAACCCGAAGTCGAGCAGGCCGTTCTTGGCCTTGCTGACCAGATAGTCGGCGTAGCGCGTGGCGTTGCGGCGGTGGACCTGCAGGTGCCACGTATCGCCGGTGAACTCGGCCAGTTGCTGCGAGCAGAGCGCGTAGGCGGCGCCCCACTCGGGCGAGTCGCGGAAGCCGCCGGAGAAGACCGTGTACTCGGGCGCGATGTCGGGCACGAGGCCCTCGGGCGTCTGCGCCTCGCGGATGTCGCGGAGCACCTTCTCCAGCGTCGCACCCATGCGGTAGTTGTAGAAGAGACCGGGGCCGACGAGGTAGTCCTGCTCGAGCCAGCCGAGCTTCTCGCGGTGCGGGCAGTCGGTGAGGACGCTCTTGGTGTTGCTGATGATGGCCCGGTCGATGAGCGTGTGAATGCCGTTCAGCAGCGGGTCGGACGTGGCGAACCAGCCGGTGCGCTCGATCTTCGGCGCCACCACGCGGAGTGCCAGGCCCACCACCACGGGCTTGTCGCGGGGTGCGTCGGGGCTATCGGGCTGGGCGCCCTCCACCTGCAGCCAGCGGCAGCCGTAGTAGGTGAAGCGCGGCTCCCACTCCTCGATGCCGCCGCCGCGGAGCGTGTACTCGAAGTAGCTGGGTCCGCCGGACTGCCCCTGGTCGGCCAGGCCGTTGCTGAGCCGCTCGGCGGGGATCAGCCGCACCCTGGCGCCGGCGGGGCCCTGCACGCGCAGGGAGGGCATGGCGCTCATGTTCTTGCCGAAGTCGTACAGGGTGACGCCGGGCTTCGGCTCGGTGACGGCGACGGGCGCCAGGCGCTCCAGGGCCACGATGGGCTCGGTCATCTGCGGGCGCAGGGCGCCGCCGGGGCCGTCGGTCACCACGGCCTTCTCCCAGACCTCGTCCATGGGCGCGCCGGGACGGTCCCAACCGCGCCGCTCGAGGCGGGCGTCGTGGTCCTCGCCGCCGTAGACGCAGGAGAAGGTGATGGGGCCGGGGGCGGTCTGCCACGATCCGTCGGTCCCGATGAAGACGCGGCGGCCGCCGGGCATGTCCAGAACGAGCTGCGCGATCACCTTGGGCGGCCCTAAGGAGCCCGTGAACTTCACGTACCGGCCGCCGGGCACGTTGTACATGCCGTTGCCCAGCAGGATGCCCAGGCAGTTGGGGCCTTTCGACAGCAGGTTTGTGACATCGTAGGGCACGAAGAGGCAGGTCTTCTTGTAGTTGGTCCAACCGGGATCAAGGACGCTCTCGGCCACCTTACGGCCGTTGATGCGCGCTTCGGCATGGCCCAGTCCGCAGACGTAGAGGCGCGCCTTGAGCGGGACGCGGCGCAGCGTGAACTCATGGCGGAAGAGGGGCATGGGGCCGGCCTTGGGCTTGGCCGGGTCGCCGGGCGCGCGGAGCCAGCGGGCATGCCAGTCGTCCTGGCGCATGGGTCCGGTCTCCCACCAGGAGCGGGCGGCGGCCGATGCGCCGGACTGGTCCCAGGCGGTCACAGACCAGACGTAGCGGCGGCACGGAAGCAGCTGCTCACCCGCATAGCGCACTCCGATGGTCTTCGAGGATGCCACGATGCCGGAGTCCCACATGTCGGCGCGTCCCGAGGCCAGCCGCGCCTCCGTCGAGGCCACGCGAATGCGGTAGCGGGTCTGGCGGATACCGCGCACGTTCGGGTCGGCGGGGAGGAGGCGCCAGCTCAGGCGGGGACGCTGGGTCTCCTCGGCAAGCGGCGTCACGAGGCGCTCACAGCGCAGGTCGGCGGGCACGAATGGCGCGCGGGCGGCCTGCCCGACGGCCGAACGGCCGGGCAGCATCGCCAGTGCGAGAAGGAGCGGGGTTAACATGGACGGGGGACCTCCGATGATGGACCCTCACCTGTTCGCCGCGCCGCCGCCGGACTCCTGCCGGGAGACGGGCCCAAGCGGCCCCTGCTGCGGTAGACTCGCCACACAGCGGTGAGCGGGAGGTGAAGATATGCGGACGCGGGCGATGGGGACCGGGCTTGGGGCCTGTCTTGCGGCACTGGCGATGGGCGGCGCGACGGCCGGGCCGACGCCTGTGGAGCGAACCGCCTACGGCAAGGCGCTCTTCCGTCTGGAGGCCCGGACCGCCACGCCGGAGCCCGACGCGGCCAGGCGGCAGGCGGCTGAGGGCGCCCTGGCCCGCGCGGGCATCCAGGCGCGGTGGATCGAGATGGTCGACACCTCCGGCAACGCCCTGCTCGATACGCCCTACTTCCCCGGCCCGGGCCCGCAGGCAGCACGCTACGAGGCCGACCTGAAGGCCTGGGTCGCAGAGATCAAGGCGCAGGGCATGGCCGCCATGTCGTGGCACCCCCTCACCTTCAACCGCATGGGCTATGGGGCGCACCCCGACTGGCGCCAGCAGTTCATCGAGCCCTACCCCGTGCCCGGCGAGGAGGAGCTCTTCTGCTGCATCAACACCGGCTACGGCGACGCGCTCATCGCCTACTGCGTCGAGGCGGTCAAGCGGCTCGACCTGGACGGCATCTGGTTCGACGGCTCGGTCTGGACCGGCATCTGGCAGCGCCCCTACCCGCTCTCCTGCTGTTGCGCGGCCTGCCAGGCGCGGTTCAAGCGGGACACGGGCATGACGCTGCCCACGAAGCTCGATTGGTCGAGCCCGGCTTTCCGCAGATGGGCCGCATGGCGGTTTGACGTATTCGGCGCGTATATCGGCAAGCTGGCGGCGGCCATCCGCGCAGCCAAGCCCACGGCGGCGGTGGCGATCAACCACTACCACCGCCCGGGCATCCCATGGCGGAGCGCGGTCCCGCTCGACCGGTATGAGGCCGACATCATCACCGGATCCGAGGCCGGGCCGCTGGAGCAGGTCGACCTGACGGCGCGCCTCTGCCGGGCCTACGGGCGGTCGCAGTCCGAGGTGTGGCGCCCGCTGGACGTGGCGGGCGAGCCGGCGGCGAACGCCGAGCCGCTGGTGCAGCACGCGCTGGCGGCCTACGCGGCCGGCAGCATGCCCTCGTTCGGCGGCGACCCGTTCCACGCCCGGACGGCGCCCACGGCGGCGATCATGGCGCCCATCATCCACTCCGTCGGCACCGTGGCCGGCGGCAAGAGCCTGGCGCCCATCGCCCTCCACGTGTCGCAGCAGACGGAGACCTTCCACTACGCCCGCGGCGACACGCCGGGCATGGCGTCGGCGCCCTACTGGAGCTCGCTGCAGGCATGGACGACCGCGCTGGGCGAGGCGCACCTGGCTCCGGACGCCGTCTTCGACCGCGACTTCACACCCGCGCGCCTCGGGGGCTACAAGGCCGTCCTGCTGCCCCTCTCCGTGAGCCTCACCGACAAGCAGGCTCAGGCGGCCCTGGCCTACGCGCGGTCCGGCGGCATCCTGCTGCTGGGCTGCGGCGCGGGCACGGCCCAGGCCGACGGCGAAGCGCGCAAGCGCGGCGCGCTGGACCAGGCGCTGGGATACATGGGATCGGGCTCGCCGAGGCCCGACGGCACGGACACCTCCGCGGCTCTGATGCGCGCCGGCAAGGGCGCGGCGTTCACGCACGAGGGCGTCCGCAAGCCGGTGCGCTTCACGAGCCCGGCGTGGAAGCCGATGATGACCGCCGACGGCAAGCCCTGCATGGCGGAGCGCGCCTACGGCAAGGGGCGCGTCATCGTGCTGGACGCCGACCCGGCCCGCACCGCCGGGCGCGACCTGGCCGTGGGCGGACGCACCACTATCGGCTTCGTTCCGCAGGCGGCATCGGGCAAGTGGGCCGTCGAGTTCGGCGACGACGCCGTGGCGCCCGAGACCTACTACCCCGACATGGAGACCCGCCTGCCCCACTTCGGCCTGCCGCGCTGCACCGGCGGCGCGCTGGAGATGGACGCCTGGCTGGGTCCCGATGCGGCCGCGGCGGTGGAGCTGCGGTCGTCGCAGGGGCCGCTGGAGGGTCCGACGCTGATGCTCAGCGCCAGGGACGGGCTGCAGGCCCAGGGCCGTCCGGTCTGTGCGGCGCCGACCTCGGGCTGGTTCCACCTGAGGGTCGCGTTCGACTTCGCCGCACCCGGCGCCGCGGCGGCCTACACCCTCACCGTGACGCTGCCCGACGGCACCCGCCGCGAGGAGCGCCGGCCTTGCGGCAACCCGGCGTGGCGCGGCATGGACTGGCTCGTCATATACGGCGCGGGCACGCAGAAGGCCACTTTCCGCATCGACAACGTGCTCCTCACTCGCAGGACCGCCGCAGGTGAGGCCGAGACGGCCGTGCGGTACGACTTCGAGGAGGGGCCAAGCGGGGCGTCCCAGCCGACCTTGCTGCGGACCGTCATGGGACTGCTGCAGCCCCGCATCCCGCAGGCGGTGCGCGTGGTCGCTCCGGCGTCGGTGCGCTCGGGCGCCTTCGCGTCGGCGGCCGGGACCGTGCGCGTCCACCTGCACAACCGGGACGGCTTCGTGGCGGGCTTCAAGGGCGCGGCGGGGCCGGAGGCGGTCATCGTCACGCAGCGGCCCGTGCGCTCGGCCCGGCGGCTCATCCGGGGCGGGCAGGCGACGGTCGTGCGGCGCGGCGCGGGGTCCGAGGTGCGCGTGGGGCCGGTGGGCCTCTACGAGGTCGTAGAGCTGAAGCAGTAGGGCGACGGAGAGGAGCGATGCGATGCGGGCAATGGGCGGCGCCGCGCTGGTGGCGGCCATGATGACGGCGTGTGCGGCGGGGTCGGCCTCGGCGGGGCGCGATCCCGTGATCGAAGCGTTGCTGGCGCGGCTCCACGCCATCGCCGCGCCGGTGGTCGAGAGCGCGCGCATCGTGCCCGGCGGCAAGATCCCGGGCCTCACCAACACCACGCCGTATACGCTCCGCATGCCGGGCGGCAACGCGGGCTACCCGGCCTTCTGGGTGCGCGACGCGGCGATGATGCTGGGCGCGGACTTCATCGGGGCCGAGGAGGTCGAGGGCTGGATCCGGCTCATCGCCTCGGTGCAGGCCGGGCCCGAGGCGATCCGCCTGGCCAACGGGCTCACCGTGCCGCCCTGGTCGATCCCCGACCACATCACGCTGCAGGGATCGCCCTGCTGGTACCCCGGAGCGTATGACGGCCCGAACCAGGGCGACGGCACGTTCGGCTTCCTGCCACCGGCCGACGACGCCTACGAACTGGTCCGCATGGCCCGCGAGCAGTTGCGCCTGAGCGGATCCACGGCCTTCCTCAAGGGCGACATAGAGGTGCGCGGCGGCCGGAGCGGCGTCTGGGAGATGCTGGACCGCGCCTTCGCCGGAGTGGAGGCGGGGCCCGACGGGCTGGTGGTCTGCAGCGCCGAGGAGGGGCGGACGCGGGTGGACTGGGGCTTCTGCGACACGGTGCGGAAGACCGGCTCCTGCCTGATGCCCTCGCTGCTCCGGTGGCGGGCGGCCAACGAGATGTCCGAGATCGCCCGGGCGCTGGGCCGCCGCGCCGACGCGGCCCGCTACCGCGCGGTGGCCGCGCAGGTCAAGCGCGCCGTGCCGGCCGTCTTCCTGCGCGACATGGGCGAGGGGCGGGCCATCCTCCTGTCGGCCACGGGCAAGGGCAAGCGGGACGACGTGTGGGCTTCGGCCTTCGCCGTCTGGCTCGGTATCCTGCCCGCCAAGCAGGGCGATGCCGTGGCGCGGGGCCTGCTGCACCTCTACCGCCAGGGAGGCACGGTGCTGGAGGGACAGGTGCGCGCGCTGCCGCCGGACGGCCCCTTCGGAGGCTTCTGGGACCAGACCGTCGCCGCGCCGGGGACGTACCAGAACGGCGCCTTCTGGGGAACGCCCACGGGCTGGATGATGCCGGCCGTCTATCGCGCCGACCGCGAGGCCGGGCGACGGATGCTGCGCGAGTTCGTCGAGAGCATCGAGGCCCATCGCGCCAAGGGGGCGCCCTGGGAGTGCTTCAACCCGGAGAAGGGGCACTACCAGAACCCGCTCTACTGCGCGACCGTGGCCCTGACCGCCTCGGCGATCCGCCACGCCATACGGTAGCCGCTACCTGGCCAGCGTCACCTTGAGGAGCTGCAGCCAGTAGCGTTGACCGTCGACATAGGTGATGTAGATCACCTTGCCGCCCTGCTCGCGCATCTCGGGGTGCTCCTTGCCGGCGTAGCAGAAGGCCTTCTCGAAGGCCCGATGCGGCGCGCCGATCTCGGCCAGCGTCTCGAACGGCCCCCAGGGCTGCGGCGCGAGGCAGAGGCGCACCTTCTGGTCGATGCCCACGGAGTGGACCGCCAGCCAGCCGCCCAGGTAGTCGTTGTAGGCCACCGTCAGTTCGCTGAAGCCGCTGAGCCCCGGCACGGGCGCGGCCGCCGATGCGTCGGCCTGCCACGCGCCGCCGGCGCCGAGGTACCGGTAGGCGGATCGGTCCGCGATGGAGGCCGCCGGCACACGCGCCACCACGCCGGGCTTGCCGGGCGCACGGTCATCGACGCCGTAGATGTAGAGCATCTCCCCCTGCCTGGCCACCGCCGCTCCGTAGAGGGGGCCTGTGGCGGGCCACCAGAGGTCGGAGCCGCCGGCCTGGACCCGCTCCAGCTTCAGCTCCTCGGGTTTCGTGGTGGATGCCGTAGCCAAGCCGTGGCCCTCGGCGGCGAAGTCGAAGGGGCCGGGGCCGTTCGTGCGGATGCGGGCGTAGAACTGGTAGAGGCGATGCGCGCCGTCGTCGTGGTGCGCGCCGAAGAGCCAGAAGCGGACGCGGTTGTCCTCGTCCGGCCGGTTGGCCAGCAGGGGCCTCGCCAGGCCCGTGGCGGGATCGGTGAGGACCGTGTACCCGGCCAGCGGAGCGGTTCCCGGCCCGCGGCCGGTGAGGAGGCCGCAGTTGCTCACGCCGCCCACGTAGGGCTTGGCGGCGTCGGTCGGGTGGAGGAGGAAGACGTCGCCGAAGACCCAGAGCGTTCGGCGGCCGATGGGCAGGGAGTAGCCGCAATCGACGCCGCTAATGCCGGCCTGGTTGTCGGTGAAGAGCAGCCCGCCGTTCTCCACCTTCTCGACGCGCGGCGTGGAGGCTACCGTCACCGGCAGCGCGACCAGCAGAGCCATAGCCAGCAACATGATCCTATCCCCCTCCCACATGCACGACGGCCCGGTCCACCCCATCGGTGGACCGGGCCGCCGCAAGCCGAGACGCCTCTGGCGCTACCTGGGCGTTGCGGACACCTCGGCGGAGTAGGCGCTCTCCACCGTGCCCACCAGCGCGGTCACCCGGAAATAGTACTTCACTCCCTTGGTGAGACCGGTGATGGTGGCCTTGGTTGTCTTGGCCAGCGTGGCCGCCAGTGTGTAGGGGCCGCCGCTGGTGGTTGAGCGGTAGACCTTGTTACCGGTGATCCCTGCGGTCGTTGACTGCGTCCATGTCAGGCTCACGCTGGCCTTGCCGGCGCTGGCCTTGACCGCGGTGGGGGCAACAGGAAGCACGGCCGTAGGCGTGGCCACGGCCTCGTTGGAGACGGCGCCTTCGCCTGCGTAGTTCGTGGCCGAGACCACATAGTAGTAGGTCGTGCCGCCGACCACGGCCTTGTCGGTGTAGCTGAGGCTGACGCCGCCCGAGGCAATCACCGTGTAGGGGCCGCCGGCCGTCGTGGCGCGCTTGACGCTGTAGGTGAGGGCGTTGGCAGCGGCCGTCCACGAGAGGGTGACCTGCCCCGATCCCGCGGTGGCGACCAAGCTGCCGGGCGCGCCCGGTGCGGACTGCGCTGCGCCCGCGGCCACCATGGCCTTGAGGACATTGACCCGGCCGGCGCCGGCGGCCAAGGTGCGGGCCTGGTAGGGGGTATAGGCATCAACGTTGCTGACAATGAGGTTCTTCAGCTGCGCGTTCGTCAGGCTCGGGTTGAACGAGAGGAGGAGCGCCGCCTCGCCGGCCACGAACGGCGTGGCCATGGAGGTGCCGGACATGGAGCCGTAGCCGGTCACGCCGACGGTGGTGGCGTAAACCGGTAGCGTGGAGAGGATGGCATCGCCGGGAGCGGCCGTCTGCACCCAGGAGCCGTAGTTGGTGTAGGAGGCCAGGGTATCCGTGCTCGTCGTCGCTGCAACGGCGAGCGCCTCGGGATAGCCGGCCGGGTACTGGCGGATCGAACTGGCGCTATTGCCCGCGGCGGCCACGACGAGGCAGCCCCTGGACCAGGCGTAGGTCACGGCGTCAGCCAGGGTCTGGGTGCTTCCGCCGCCGACGCTGAGGCTCAGGATCCGTGCGCCGTGGTCGGCGGCCCAGACGATGCCGTCAGCCACGCTGCTGGAGGAGCCCGAACCGCTAGCGTCGAGGCACTTCACGGGGAGGATCTTGGTGCCCACATCAGTCTGGGCGGCGGAGCCGGTCCAGCCGCATACGCCTGCAACGCCGGAGCCGTTGTTGATCTGTGCGGCGGCGATGCCTGCGCAGTGCGTACCGTGGCCGTGATCATCGAGGGCCGTACCGGCGGTGAGGGTAAGGGCGTTGTAGCCGTCCACCGCGCCCTGGGCGTTGCGTACCATCTTGTTGGCCAGGTCGGGGTGCGTGCTGTCCACGCCGGTGTCGATCACCGCAACGGTGACCGAGGCGTTGGGCTTCCACAAGTCCCAGGCGGCTGAGGTCTGCGCCTTGGAGTGGGAGTACTGGTTGCCGAAGTAGGGGTCATTGGGGGTGGAGCAGGTGGTCATGGGCAGGTCAGGCTCGATGTAGGCCACCTCGGGGCGAGAGGCCAGTTTGCGGGCGAAGCCGCTGACCTGCCCGGCCGGCATCGTAACCACCACGGCGCCGATACCGGGCCGGGTGATCGCGGTCTTTGCGCCCATCTGCCAACGAACGTTCTGTGCAAAGCCATTCACGTCGTTGCCGGCGCGAAGGCGGATGATGTACTGGTCGGCGTGCGCCGTCGCGGCGCAGAGAGCCAATGCCGATGTAACAAGCGCTACCGTGGTCAGCAGCCTGGCAATTCCTCGCATGGTAATCCCTTTCGCTCGGAGCGGGGCTCTTGCCTCGAAACCGCCGTGCCGCAGCAGGCCGGTCTCTCGCTCCGTAGCACCTCAGTACCAAGTAGAGAGGGCTTGGCAGTGCGATGATACCGTCGGGGCGGAACCGGGCGGAATGGATAAGAGGCAAAACGGGGCAGGAATAACGGAGCGCTAACGGAGCAGGTGATCCGCGAGGATCTTGAGCCCGATGCCGATCAGCACCAGGCCTCCCACCAGCTCCATGCGCTCGCCGAACCGGGCGCCGAGGCGGGCGCCCAGGGCCATGCCCAGAACGGTCATGGCGCCGGCCACGACGCCGATCACGGCCGATGCCTGCCAGACGACGACGCGGAGCATGGAGAAGCTGACGCCCACGGCCAGGGCGTCAATGCTGGTGGCGATGGAGAGCGAGACCAGCGATGCGCCGCGCGTCGGATCGGACGCCCTGCGCTCCTCCTCCTCGCCGCCGTGGAGCGCCGCCCAGCAGGCGCGCCCGCCGATGGCGACCAGCAGGCCGAACGCCACCCAGTGGTCCCACGACTGCATCGAGTCGCGCACGGAGAGGCCCGCGAGCCACCCCAGGGCGGGCATCATGGCCTGGAAGAGGCCGAAGTGGAATGAGAGGCGGAAGACCTGACGCGGCGATGCCTTGCCCAGCGCCACGCTGCTGGCCACGGCGACCGCGAAGGCGTCCATGGCCAGGCCAAGGGCGATGACGAAGAGCTCTGCCAGGCTCATGGATGGAGCGGCTCGGGGTGATCCGTGCCCATCGGCTACTCCGTGCCAGGTGCGCCGGTGCGGTAGAGGCCGAGCGCGGTGACCATGGGCGGCGCCAGGGCCTTCTCCAGCGTCAGGCGAACGCGGTCCGCGCTGACGGGCCGGATGCGATCCAGCTTCTTCCGCCCGATGGTCGTCCCCTGCACGAGGGAGCGCCACTCGCCGTCCACGCGGGCCTCCACGCGGTAGGCCTCGACACGCTGGCTACGCGAGATCAGCTCCTGCGTGCAGACGACGTCGAAGGTGACCGGGGCGCCCAGATCGACCTCCGCGCTTGCCGGGAGGCCGGCGGGTACGGACCAGTGCGTGGCGGGCCGCCCGTCGGTCAGCGCGCCGCCCTTGCCCGACGAGGCGGTCACCCGCTTGCCGCGGGCCAGGTCCTGGCCGAACATCCGCCGGACCGCGGCGCCGAACTCGGCCAGCCGGGCCACGTCGGGGTCCGCCAGCAGGCCATGCCGGTTGGGCGGCACGTTGAGCAGGAGCATGCTGTTGCGGCCGACGGAGCGGAAGTATATGTCGAGCAGGTGGTCGAGCGGCTTCACGCGGGCGTCTTCGGCGGGATGCCAGAACCAGCCCGGCCGGATGGAGACATCGCACTCGGCGGGGTACCACGCCTTGCCGTCGACCACGGCGCGGGCGCCGTTGGGGGCGGGCTGGATCGACCACTCGGTCTCCCGTGCGTAGCCGTCCTCGTTGCCCACCCAGCGCACGTCGGGCCCGGAGATGGCGATGAGCGCCCTGGGCTGCCGCTTGCGGACGGTGGCGTAGAAGTCGTCCCAGGCGTACTCCTGCCTCTTGCCGTTGGGCCCCTCGCCGCAGGCCCCGTCGAACCAGACCTCGCCCACCTCGCCGTAGCGGGTGAGCGCCTCATCCAGCTGGGCGACAAAGTGCCTGTTGTACGCCGGCGAGTCTCCGTAGCAGGGCTCGTGGCGGTCCCAGGGCGAGATGTAGATGCCCAGCTTGAGCTTGGCGGCGTGAACGGCCTTCGCGAAATCGGCCAGCACGTCGCCCTTGCCGCCGCGCCACGGGCTTGCCGCCACGGAGTGCTTCGTGTGGCGGCTGGGCCAGAGGCAGAAGCCGTCGTGGTGCTTCGCCGTGAGGATCAGGTACTTGAAGCCCGCCTGCTTGGCGGCGTCCACCCACTGCTCAGCGTCGAGCCGGTCGGGGTTGAAGATGGCCGGATCCTCGGTTCCCTCGCCCCACTCGCGGTCCGTGAACGTGTTCACTCCGAAGTGGAAGAACATGCTCAGCTCGGCCTCTTGCCAGGCTAGCTGCTCCGGTGTCGGCACGGGCAGGCGCGGCTCGTCGATCATGGCCATCCCCCGTGGCGCTGCCGCGGCGCCCAACGCGCCCGCCAACACCGCCCGCCTGCTGAACCGCCCCGCCTGCTCCGCCATGGTATCACCTCGCCGCGCCGTGGCTTCAGGCGCTGCGCTTCTATTGGCGGTCGGCGGGGCGGAATCCTGCCTGTTGTGCGTCCTCAGGGCTTCCAGCGGAGGGCCGCGGCGCGCTTGGGCGTCACGCGCTCTACGTGGCCGTCGCAGAAGCCCACGGTGGCTGTACCCTTGTGGCGGTAGGTCAGCTTGCCCTTGGCGCCCTCGTAGAAGAGGACCAGCCGCTCGGGGTGGACGATCTTGCCCGCCTTCTTTGCCGCGACCGCCGGGTTCATGGAGTAGGCCGCGGCAGCGCCTTTGGCGTTCGGGCAGGCGAAGAGCTTGGCGTCGCGGCTATAGGGCATGAGCCGCGCTTTCAGGTTGGCCGGTGAGAACGCGTAGGTATCGTTGAAGTCGGCGGCGCACATCATGGCGGCAAGGCAGAGCTGCTTCACGTTGGACATGCAGTCGGCCTTCGCCGCGGCGGCGCCTGCGCGGGCCTCCGCGGCGCCCTGGGCCATCATCTCCTCGAAGCGGACGAACATGGATGCCATCATCGTCAGCACCGGATAGGCCTGTTCGGTGTTGGTCGTCGGCTGCATCAGCTTCATCAACTCGGCCAGCTCCATGGGCACGATCTGCCAGGCGCCGCCGGTCCGCTTGAGCTTCACGGTCTCCTCGGCCACGAACTTGGCCTCGGCGGGAGCCTTGAGCTTCTCGGGGTCCAGCTTCACCTTGACGGTGGCGGTGTCGCCGTCGGCCTTCACCTCGATCGCCGAGATCGCAAGTTCCGGCTTGCCGTCGGTGTTCTTGCCCATCTCCTCGAGCATGGCGTTCTTCTTGGCGCCCGCCACGCAGGCCACCAGCGCGTCGAGGTCGAACCGGTTGAACGCATCGACGAAGCTGCGCACGGTCGCTTCGGGGGTGGAGCGGTCCGGGGCCTTGGCCTCGGTCTGGGCGGGCAGGCAGACAGGCGCGAGCGCCAGGAGCAAGGCCGGCAGAGCCATCAGTCGCCTCATCGCACGATCCTCCTTGGAGTGTACAGACCGACTACACGGTCAGCAGTGTACTGGTTTCAGCCGGGGCATCGTGCGGGCGGGAATCGACGCTTATCTCATTCGGCGTCGCGGTTCTTCGCCGCGGCGGGGAGGGTATCCGGGCGGCAGGGGCGAACCTTAGGACGAGATGCCGAGCGGACGGCCGGCCTGTCTCCGCAGCACATGTCCGCGAAGCCCTGGAGGAGTGAGATGACACGCTTCGGTACGACCAGCCGCCGCGAGTTCGTCGCGGCTTCGGGTGTGGTAGCCCTTGGGCTCATGGGAGGCGCTGCAATGTCAGAGCAGAGGACTTACAGGACCAAGCTGCACCGTGCGATGATCGTCGGCAAGCCTGACGAGGCAGCCTTGCGGCCGCTCAAGGATGCCGGGTTCGACGGCGTGGAGACCACCGCGCTGCTCCCGGAGGACGAGGCGAAGCAGTGCCGCGAGATCGCCGAGCGCATGGGTATGCGCATCCACTCGGTCCTCGCAGGATGGGACCCGGGCGTGCTGGAGAAGGCGCTCATCGCGGCGGGCGGCTTCGGCGCCGACGCGGTCCTCATCGTGCCCGGGCGCATCGGCGGGATGCCCATGCCCGAGGCGTGGGAATGGGACATCCGTTTCGACCCGAAGACCGGCTACCTGAAGCAGGTCGTCAGCGGCGACAACGCGAAGTACGCGGCCTACATCGAGGCGCACGACCGCGCCACCGACCAGGCCCACGAGGCCATCAAGCCGCTGGTGCCGCTGGCTCAGAAGCTGAAGGTCGCCATCGCCATCGAGAACGTCTGGAACAACCTCTGGGTGAAGCCGGACCTGCTCCTGAACCTGGTCGCCTCGTTCCGCAGCCCCTGGGTCAAGGTCTACTTCGACGTCGGCAACCACGTGAAGTACATGGTCCCGCCGGAGCAGTGGATCCGCACGTTCGGCAAGCACCTGTCGAAGGTACACATCAAGGACTTCAAGCTGGCGGCCAACGGGCATGGCGGCGACTGGGCCCACCCGCGCGACGGTAGCGTCAACTGGCCCGCCGTGCGCGACGCGCTGGAGGCCGTGAAGTACAACGGCTGGCTCACGATCGAGGACGGCGGCCTCTCGCTGACCGAGTTCAGGAGCCGCCTGGACGACATCATCGCCGGGAAGTAGCCGGGCCGACGCAGGTTGCCGGCCGGGTTCGTGGGCCTAGCGCAGGCCCCGGGCCCGGCCGGCCCGCATCACCGTTGCCCCTTCGCCGCCTGGGCTGCGATCGCCTCGTACCGGGCGATGCCCTCCCGCGCCTCTGCCACGGCCCGGGTGCGCTGTTCGGCGCTCTGGAAGACGCCCATGGCCTCCAGCCGCCGCACGTGCTCCTGCAGGTTCGCCGCATAGAACCGCGCATCGTCGGCGCGCATCACCTCGCGGCCGCCTACGCGGGTGTACACCGCGCTGGTGTGGGCCACGTCGGGCGACAGGATGGCGTTCCAGACGCCGTTCCGCGACGCCCTGGCGCAGAACCAGCGGCTCTCGTCGGCCCGCACGCGCAGGCGGACCGTGCATCTCCGGCCCTGCGTCCGCACCGACTTCAGCACGCGGCCGTTGGCGACGACCTCCACGACGCCCAGCGGGTCGCGAGAGAGGGCGCGCAGCTCCACATCCAGCATCGCGCCTGCAGGCACGTCGAGCGTGTCGCCCGGCTCGCGCCCGTTCACCTTGAGCAGCAGCAGCGGGCCGGAGGTGGTGAAGGTGCGGCCGCTCCGGACGGCATCGAGCCATCGGGCGTAGGTGAAGGGCAGCAGGCGGCCGGAAGCGCGCGGCATACGGGCGTAGACGCGGGCGCAACCCACGACGCGGGCGGGATGGTCGCTGCCGTTCGATAGCCCGATGTGGATGCCGCAGTTCAGGAAGCGGTAGTAGTGCTCCGCGTCGAGCTGGTCCAGGCTGTCCGACAGGCCCAGGACCACGTTGGCGGCAACCGCCGAGGCCATGAACGGGCCCAGGTTGTGCGCCTCGATGCTGATGCCGCCCTGGCGACGGGCCTGCTCGATGATGGGCCGGTTCGTGGGCCAATCCGGCGCGCCGGCCGGACCTCCGCTGCCCGCGCCGGCGGCGAGCGGCTCGATCAGGCTCGTCAGCCCCAGCAGGTTGATGTGCCCGTAGTGGTTGTCATTCCGGTACTCCTCGGCCATCTGCACGTGCCAGGCGTCGTCGCACATGCCGGGCACGGGGCCCATGGGGCGCTGGTCGGGCTTCACGAAGGCGCCGCCCTGGTCCGCCGTGCGGTACTGGTAGAGCGTCAGGTTGTTCACGACCCTGACGTCCTCGGCGCGCTGCACCATGCCGAGCAGGCCGAGCTCCTCGTTCACGTCCCAGCTGTTGCGAACCCAGTGGACGTGCGTGTCGCCGGAGACCCAACCCATCTTGCGCAGGTCGACGAAGCGCCGCAGGGAGAGCGTGACGGAGCGCGTCTCCCCGGCCCGCAGCTGGACGCTCAGCTGCGCGCGGCCATGCTCGAAGCCCCTCTCCAGCGTGACGCGCGTGGCTCCCGGCGGCGCGACGACCTCGAAGGAGCCGTCGGAATAGAAGAAGGGCAGGCGGTAGGAGGCGGGCCGGAAGACGACCGGCTTCTCGGACAGGGTTGAGTTCGCCTTGAACGCCTCGCCGTGGCGCAGGACGCCGTCGCTCCCCTGCACGGTGACGCGGCCGGGCCAGGGCTTGCCCGTCTCGGCCTCCAGGATGCGGCCCCGAAGCAGGGCAGGGCACTCGACCAGCACGGGCAGCCGAACCGCGCCGGCGCCGCCCAGACGGACCTCCACCGTCTGGCTGCCCATGTGCTCGGGCGTCCAGGCCACCAGCGCCCAGCAGGCGTCATCCGTCCCGCTCCGCAGGGGCGGAACGGTCATGGGCGGCAGGGCCGCTCCCGCGATGCTCGGTTGGATGGCCAGGTCGGCGGCGCCGCCGTTCGTGAGCCGGAGCGCCACGTAACCCTCCAGCCCCAGCGCGGCGCGGAGGGGCTTGTGCGGCTCGGCGCGCGGTCCCTCCGGGCCCATGTGGATGCGGACGGTCTGGATGTCGCGCTCGACCATGGCCAGCGCGTTCCGCACGGCCTGCTCCGCACCCGCGATGTCGGCCGCCGTGGGTGGCGACGGCCGCCAGGCCCAGACGACCTGGTAGACCGCCTCGGCGGCGGCCATCATTTCGGACTGGCGCGACGTGGGGCAGCGCTGCGCCAGCTCGCTCAGGAAGCGGTACGAACGCTCCAGGAAGGGCGAGCTGACGTTGGTCTGCACCGGCGCGGCCGGCAGCCGGTAGGCGAACTCGCCGTGGGCGCCGGCGCGGGCCGGGGCGAGCGCGGCGGCCGCAAGCGTGAGGAGCAGCGCCAGAGGGGCGCGAGGGGCGCGTGTGGTCATCATCATGCCCAAGTATACGCCTCGACGCCATGCCGACACGCCCGGCTTGGGTTCGCATCGGGCGCTCGCAGAAGTAGACTAAGGGCGCACTCCGCGTGCCCGCAGAGGGCGGCGTCACGCGCGCAGGTCATGGAGGTGACCCGATGACGACAACTAAGAGCGCCTCGCGCCGCGAGTTCGTTGCGGCCGCCGGCGCGGTGGCCCTGGCGGCGCCGGCGGTGCTGCGCGCCCAGTCGCTCAACAGCAAGCTCGACGTGGCCGTCATCGGCTGCGGCGGGCGCGGCGGCGGCAATATGCAGGAGATCGCGGCCTGCGGCGAGAACATCGTCGCCCTCTGCGACGTGAACCGGGGCAACCTCGAGTGGGCCGCCCAGCAGTTCCCGAAGGCCAAGACCTTCACCGACTTCCGCAAGCTGTATGACGAGTTCACAGCCTTCGACGCCGTGGCGGTCAGCACCTGCGAGCATACCCACGCCTTCGCCACGCTGCCCGCGCTCAAGATGCGCAAGCACGTCTACTGCGAGAAGCCTCTCACGCACAACGTCTGGGAGTGCCGGCAGATTCGCCAGGCCGCCCGGGCCGCCAAGGTCGCCACGCAGATGGGGACCCAGATCCACGCCGGATCCAACTACCGCCGCGTGGTGGAGCTGGTGCAGGGCGGCGCCATCGGGCCGGTCCGCGAGTGCCACGTCTGGGTCGGCCGCGCCTGGGGCCTCCAGAGCAAGGAAGCCGCCGAGCGGAACGGCGACATCGTCTACGTCACCGACCGGCCCGCCGAGGCCCAGACCCCGCCCGCGAACCTCGACTGGGACCTCTGGCTCGGCCCGGCCCCGGCGCGCCCGTACCACGAGGTCTACTTCCCCGGCCCGAAGTGGTACCGCTGGTGGGACTTCGGCAACGGAACCATGAGCGACCTGGGTAGCCACTGGAACGACCTGCCCTTCTGGGCGCTGAAGCTCGACGCCCCGAAGACGATCGTGGCCGGCGGCCCCGTCGCTCCCCACCCCGAGATCGCCCCGGCAACCATGCAGGCGACCTACACCTACGGCGCGCGCGGCCCGCTCCCGCCCGTGACCCTCACCTTCTACCAGGGCGAGTTGCGCCCGCCGCAGTGGATGGCCAAGGAGATCCCGCAGTGGAGCAGCGGCGCCCTCTTCGTCGGTGAGAAGGGGATGCTGCTGGCCGACTACGGCAACCTCGTGCTGCTGCCCGAGGAGCAGTACAAGGACTTCGAGCGCCCGCCGCACACCATCCCCGAGAGCATCGGCCACCACAAGGAGTGGACCGAGGCCTGCAAGACCGGCGCCCCCACCACCTGCAACTTTGAGTACGCCGCCGGCCTCACGGAAGCCAACCACCTGGGCAACGTGGCCTACCGCGCGGGCCAGCTGCTGGAGTGGGACACGGCGAAGCTCAAGGTGACCAACACCCGGGTGGCCGACGGCTTCATCCGCCGCCGCTACCGCAAGGGCTGGAAGCTGGGGTAGGGGCGGATGGCGCCTGACCTCACCGGCGTCTGTCGGCGTCTTGCCGGGCTCAAGCAGCCCGGCAGGACGCCGGCCAAGGTGACTTGCCGGTCTGCCGACGGGTCAATCCGATGCTCAGACGCCTCCAGCGGCTTGAACGCAGGACATGGTCGGTCTATAGCAGCGTGACCTGTCTGGAGTGGTATGAGTTGGCCACAGCGGGTAGTCCACGGCTGCCTGCTTCCGGCGTCGGCATTGGTGATCGGCACAACGATCGCCCATCGGCGCGGCATCACCCGTCTGTGGACCTCACCGCGCAAACCGCGCCAGTGTGCTTCGCAGTTCCCCTTATCGGGCCGTATCCGGGCCATAGAAGGGCCCTGATGGGGCTTACCCAGGGGGTCCGTACTGGGCTACCATCCGGGCGGGAGGAACTGCAATGGCGACACACACAATCAAAGTGACCGGTGTGGGAGACGGCTTGCTGGAGTTGCTCGACCGCCGCATCCGCGAGCAGCACTCCACGGGCCGCGCCGAGTACATCCGGGAGCTCATTCGCCGGGACGTGTTGGCTCCGGCTCTCGGTCCCATCGGCGAACTGCTGGCGCCGGTTCACCAGGAGGGGCATGAGCGAGGCTACACGGAGGCGGATATCGACCGGTTCGCGCAAGACGCCATGGCCGCGCGTCGGCATGAGCGCCGTGGGCCTGCCCCGGAGGCGACGCCTTGACGTGGGAGCGGCGGCGCGTCGTATACGACTGCCAGGTATTCCTGCAAGCCGCCCTGAGCGACCGGGGCCCGGCCGCGAGCTGCCTCCGGGCTGCTGATCTCGGCCTCCGGTTCACCCCCACACGCGTGGGGAAACGCCCAGCGCCTCGTTATCGTGGCGGCGGGCGTCGGTTCACCCCCACACGCGTGGGGAAAACTGACTGCGTTCCCGCCTGTGCCGCCGGACGTGCGGTTCACCCCCACGTGCGTGGGGAATACATGGGATGCCCTCGGGCGATGCCGTCGGCTACCGGTTCACCCCCACGTGCGTGGGGAATACTCGTAGTGCAACCAGAACGCCCTTGCCTGGTCCGGTTCACCCCCACGTGCGTGGGGAATACTGAGTGCCGGAGGTGTGGCCGTGATTGATACTCGGTTCACCCCCACGTGCGTGGGGAATACCCACGTGGCGCCCAGGTCGCGGCTCACCAGCACGGTTCACCCCCACGTGCGTGGGGAATACAGGCTCTTCTCGAGCGCCCGCAGCCGCTGCTCCGGTTCA
>CAISJD010000104.1 GCA_903885605.1 uncultured Chthonomonas sp.
CATCTCCAGTGCCGCCCAGATACGTGCTGTAGATGAGGCGAGCACCGTCCGCACTGATCTTTGCAATAAATCCGTCCCATAATCCATTATATGACGTATCTACTGCACCAGGTGTTGTTGGAAAATCAGGCGAGTACGTGTGGCCTACCACGCATGCTGCACCTGCGCTGTCCACTGCGAGTCCACTCGCCAGGTTCTCGTTCGAGCCTCCGACAAACGTGCTGTAGACCAGTCGCCTGCCGTCAGCGCTGAGCTTGCATGCAAAGGCGTCGTCCAGGCCGCCGTTGCGTGACGTATCGTAGGCACCCGGGGTGGTGGGAAAGTCGAATGAGCGCGCACAACCAGCCACGTACACGGAGCGGGTTGTGTCAAGGGCGATCGCAGTGGCACTGTCAGCACCCGAACCGCCCAGAGACGTAGAATAGGACAGCGTTGCGCCTTCTGGAGATAATTTCGATATAAATATCTGGTGGTATGATGCATTATCATAGGCGCCTTGAGTGATTGGAAAATCGGAGCCTTTGATGCCTGTGATGTAGGCGGAGCCGGAATCATCGACGGCAATCGCATGGGCTCGGTCGAAACTGGTTCCGCCCAGATAGGTGCTGTATACCAAGCCAGTCCCAGAGGGGTTCAGCTTCGCGACGAAGACATCCTCGCCGCCGTTACCCGACCTGTCATAGGCGCCAGCGGTCGTCGGGAACTCGTTCGAGCCTGTGCCGCCCGCGACATGGGCCGAGCCGAAACCATCCACGGCAACGGCGACGCCGTAGCCGTTGTACGCGCCACCACCCAGGTACGTGCTGTAGCTCAGCACCGGGTCTACCACCAGCGGCCTCGACGCATCGTAGCGGGCGAGGCGGAATCCGGCGGCGTTGCGCTGGAGGCTGTAGTCGCAGGCCACCTGCACGCGCTTGCCGCCCACTGTCTGGTAGGCGTAGGGGCGCTTCATTCGGAGGTCGCCGGCCGGGGTGGTCAGCACCAGGTCGCCGTCGGCCACGCGGAGGCGCTGGGCGCCGCTGAAGGCGAGGCGGATCCGCCCGGGATCGGCGCCGGGCCGCACCACGAAGTCATACTCCAGCCGCCGCGCCGAGGCGCCCGCACCGTGGTAGTAGACGAGGTCGATGCCCGGGTAGACCCCCGCAAGCTGCACCTTGCCGAAGGTCGGCACCCGGGTGCGCCACTTCTTCGGGTCGTTGCCGATGAAGTAGTTCACGATGCCCTGCTGCCGCGCCAGGCCCACGGACCGCGCGGCGGCGTTGCCTCCCACGAGCTTCATGCGAACCACGGAGCGCTTGCTGGGTGCCGCGGGCCGGTCGGCGGCGGGGTCCGGCATGCCACGGAGCATGGGCGGCCGGGAGCGTCTCGGCGCCGCGCCGTAGGGCGTCACCATGACTGCCTCGGTGGCAGTGATGAAGAGCGTTCCGCCGCCGCCCACCCGCGACAGGAACCGCACCCGCTTGTCGTATCGGCCGGTGTTCTGCTCGAAGGTGACGGGCAGGCGCCCGTAGCCCGGCTGCGCCACGGGCCGAGGCTCGGCGCCGACCATTCGGCAAGCGATCACAAGGCAAAGCAGCGCAACGGTTTTCACGGAGCACCTCCCTGAAGGGCGGCAGAGTGCAATCGATGCCGGGGTATTCGGCCTGTGTTGTGGGATTCCTCCTTTGGTCGCGGCGGCGGCATCCAGAGCGTCCCTGCCCTATCCGTCGCAGCGCAGCGCTCCGGGTATTGTGGTTCCGTGAGACTACCATCATATGCCGACTCCAACCATGACCGCACCGTTGCGCGCGACCGGGCGCGGCAACTGCGCCGCCCCCTGACGCCGGCCGAGGCCATGCTGTGGCGCCGGCTACGCGCAGGCTCCATCGCGGGCCTGAAGTTCCGGAGGCAGCACCCCATGGCCCCGTACATAGTGGACTTCTGCTGCGTTGCGCGTCGTCTGGTAGTCGAGTTGGACGGCCCGTCACATGATGACAGGCAGGAGTATGACGCCGAACGCACCACCTACCTCGGCACGCTCGGCTACCGCGTGATCCGGTTCGCCAACCAGGACGTCCTGCACCACTGCGAGGGAGTGCTGGCGGCCATCGCGGAGGCCTGTGGCGTGCGGTTTGGCGATCAGTAGCGTCCGGCAAGAGCCCCTCACCCCGCCCTCTCCCAGCGACCCGCGCCGGCGGGGACCGGAGCCTGCCGACGCCGGGAGAGGGAGAACGTCAACGGCCCCCTCGCCCCCCCCCATGCCGCCGTTGCCTTGCTCCCTCTCCCGCGTCTTGAGATGTAATGCTCACTATAACGTACAAAAGCGGGAGAGGGCCGGGGTGAGGGTCTGCTGCCGGCCAGAGTGCCATCTGCGTTGCCGGGCGGCCACGGGGGGCCGCCCCTACAACCCGTCGGCCAGCTTGCGGAGCTCCTCGAAGCGGGCGTCGGCCAGCAGGCGGCCGTAGTCGCGGAGGGCGCCGGAGCCGAGGTTGCGCCAGCCGGCCCAGACCTGCTTCAGCGAGGCCGCCAGCGATACCTGGCGGTTGACGATGGCCTCTTCGGCGGCGACGAAGGCCTCGCGGGTGGGCTCGTCCCACTTCGGCATGGCCGAGGCCACATGCGCCAGGCGGCCGATGATGGCCTCGGCGAGGCGGCGGCCGTCCTCGGCGGTGGCCTCGCGCGGGTCGCGGCCGCCCACTCCCTGGTGCGGCGGCTCGCCCAGCCGGGTCAGGTCCACCGACGTGGGGTCGAGGTGCATCATCAGCGAGGTCTCGCCCCAGGCCGCGTGGTCGCCCAGGTAGCCCGCGTCGAGCGCCAGGATGTACTCCGGTGTGCCCAGCACGGGGATGCCGAGAGCCCTCGACGCCTGGACCGCCGTGCCGCGCACGACCATCTGCTGGGCGGCGCCGTAGTGGCCCGTGAGGATGATGATCGCCTTGAAGCCCTGGCGCACGGCCTCGCGGCAGAGGCGATCCAGCCAGGAGCGGAGAAGCACCGAGTGGATGTCGTTCTCGGGCTCCATGATGAACGTGTGCGGCTCGTCCATCCCGCCCACGCCGCCGAAGAGGGCCGGGGCCACCAGCCCCCCGCCCTGCCGCGCGGCCCGGACGCAGAGGTGGTGCGCCTTGACGGCGTCGAGCCCCACCACGTTGTGGACGCCGTGCCACTCCACAGTGCCGATGGGCATGTAGAGCGTGGGGCAGGCCTTCATGGCCGCCTCGACCTCGCGCGGCCGCAGATGCTCCAGGCGCACCTCCGGCGCGGCTGCCGCCGAACCCTCCACGCCGACGGCCAATGCCGCCGCCCCAGCCGTTACTTCCGCCATGAACCGCCTCCTTCCTATGGTTTGAGCCACACCGACACCTCCCGCATGCTGCCTAAGGTTGTACCGCGAGCTTCACGTTGTCCAGGTAGTAGACGGCCGCCTCATTGGCGTTCGCGATGAACCCGAGCCACTGCAGCGCGTTGAACTTGGGATCGCAGGCCAGGCCGTCGAGCGCGACACCGACGCCGGGACCGGTGACCCGTAGCGTCCACTTGCCGTCGGCCCGGGAGCCGAGGGCGCAGGCAACCTCGACGTGCAGCCACTCCCCGTGCGGCAGGCTTGCCACCTTTCGCCCGCCCACGTTGAGCCCACCCTCGGCGTCGACGTTCAGGCTGGGGCCGACGCGGTACGGGCTCGATGCATCGCGCCACTCCACGGCGGGCAGGGCGCGCGCATCGACGCGCAGGTCGAAGGAGAGCTTGGCGCGGCCTCGGAAGAGGTTGGGCACGAACCAGAGGTGCGGGTTGAAGGTGAAGTCCATGCCGGCGGCGTCGGCGAAGCGGAGGCTCTGCCGTCCCGAGGCCGCGGTCTCGGCGGTCACGCGGATCGTCCCCGCTCCGCTCTCGCCGTAGGTCACCGCGTTCTCCGCCGTGACGCCCACGGACTCGTCCTCGAAGCTCTCGTTCGGCAGGTATCCGCTTCCCGTGGGCTTGGCCGGATACGCGAACGGCCGGCGGCGGATTATCCTGGGCAGCTTGCGCCACGCCGGGTCGCCGGTGAGGCCGCACCGGCTCGTATCGATGGGCCGGAAGCCCAGCTTCAGGGCGGGCGAGCCGGGCTTCAGGCGGAAGTCGAAGCGGCGGGCATCCACGAAGCCGGGATCGGCCACCAGCGAGCCCTTCTCGTAACCGCCCGCCCGCCACTGCGCGAGCGGCACGTCGCCGGGGAAGAGGACCGGCTTGCCGCCCACGCGCCAGTAGAGGTTATTCCCCGACGCGGTGATCATCCCGGAGCCGCCCATCAGCTCGCCCCGCTCGTAGAGGAGGATGTTGCGCTCGAAGGCGAAGGTCGTGCCCTTGTCGGCCCTGCCCCGCGAGACCTGGCGGTCGCGGCTGAAGGCAAAGACGTTGTTTCGGACCGTGATGTCGCGGCCGTAGTGGATCGACAGGCCGCCGAACTGGGTGCCATAGACGACGTTGTCCTCGATCAGGACGCCCGTGGTGCCCTCGTCGGGGTAGATGCCGCCGGCGCCCGAGGTCTCGTGGCCCCATATCTCGTGGATGAGGTTGTTGCGGATGACGGTGCCCGTGGAGATGCCCAGCGTGTAGATGCCCGCCATGTCACTGAGCACCCGCCGCCCCAGGTGGTGGAGGTGGTTGAACTCCACGCGGTTGCGCTTGCACGTCGTCGGGTCGTAGCCCCAGGACCAGCCCACCGAGATGCCGGTGTAGTTCATGTCGCAGATCTCGTTGTGCGAGATCGTGTTGTCGCTGCTCTGGCCCACCCAGACGCCGATGGCCCCGGCGTGGACGATGCCTCCGTCATGGATGAAGCAGTTGTCCACCACGTTGCTGCCGCTTGCCAAGGGTCCCTCCGCCGCCTCGGGCCGGCCGACCTTCACGCCGCCCGCGCCCAGGTCGTGCAGCCGGCACTGCTGGATGCGGTTGCGGCTGCACCCGGCTCCGAGCTCGATGCCGTACTGGCCCACATGAGCCACCTCGCACTCGGTGAAGCGGCAGTCGGCGGCTCCCGTGGCGGTCACCGCCCCCGGCACGCTGACCGCGGCCTGCCAGTCGCCATGCCCCTCGGGCGGGAGGCGCCAGTCGGCGTGGCGGAAGGCGATGCCGCGGAACTCGATATGGCTCACGAGCCGCCCTACCGCCGGGTCGCCCTGAAGCTCGAGCAGCGAGGTCGCCAGCGGCGCGGTGATGGTCGCCTTGCGGGGATCGATCCCCTTGGGCGGGATGAGGGAGAGCGTGCCTGCGTCGCGGTCGAGTTGCCACTCGCCGGGCGCGTCGAGGGCGCCCTCGTGGTTCTCGATGATGTAGCGCTGCCGCCCGTACCACTGCATGGGCCACTTGGCGGGTCCGGCGAAGGTGACGATGCGCGTAGCCGGGTCAACGGACTTCAGCGGCAGGAGGCTCGTTTCCCATATCTGGTAGAGCAGCACGTTGGCGTCGCCCAGGTTGCGCCAGGGCCGCACCGTGCCGGGCGCGAAGCGGAAGGCGGTCTGGCTCCGGTCGGTCTGCTTGCCGGTCACCGGGTCGGTGAGCGGCCCGGCCTTGCCTGCGGTGGTCCAGGTTCCAACGTTGGGGGACCGCGCCAATGTGAGGCGGCGGTCATCCAGCCATAGCTGGCGGAAGACCCACTTGCGGCCCTTCGCCTCGGGCACGTCGGCTCGCCAGACGCCTCCGCCCACCGGCCGCCACCCTCGGATGACACGCCCGCCGGAGACCACCGGCTTCTCGCCGTGCCAGGCGGCATACCGGATCGGCGCCCCGGGCTTGCCGGAGTCCTCCGGCCCGAACCGTAGCGGCTGGGCGATACGATAGGTCCCGCCGCGGAGCCATACGGTGACACGGCCCGTCTCCTCGCCCTCCGCCCTGCGCGCCCGGATCTCGTCGCGGGCGCGGGCGATGGTGGCGAAGGGTCCATCCGTCGAGCCCGGCGACCGGGCGGCGCGGGCTCCGCTCCAACGGTCGTTGCCGGTGGGCGAGACGTAGAGCGTCAGGTCGGCTCGGACGTCCCGAGCGGCGCACGCCAACCCCGCCACAACCGCCGCCAGGAGGTGTAATCGCATGGTTCTCGTTCCTTCCCTCGGGCGGCGCGCGCCCCTCACCACTTGAGCGGCTCGATGACGTCGAGCACCGCCCTGGCGGCGTCCGCCGGCTTGCCCCCCGGGGGCTGCTCGTCGCGGCCATCGCGCGAGTTGGCCCCACAGAGTTCGGCGGCGGCCCTGCCGGCTCCTGCCATGGCGCGCCGGTGCGCAAAGACGGGCCGGCGCCTGGCCTGACTCTCGTCCTGCCTGCCGCCGGCCCATGCCTTAGACGTTGCCCGACTGAGCGTGCCCTACTTGCCCTTGGCGCGCTTTGCTGCCGCGGCGAGGATGCCGGCGGGGTCCTTGTCGAACTGCGGCTTGCAGCCCGCGCAGCAGAAGTAGTAGGTCTTGCCCTTATACGTGCTGTGACCGGCGGCGGCCTGCTTGGACGCGATCTTGTTGCCCATGACGGGGCAGACCAGGGCCTCGGCCTTGTGGGCCGCAGGACGGGGGGCGTGCTTGTGCTGCGCCGGGGCGGGCGCGGCTATGGCGATTGCCGCTAGGGCCGTAAGGGCGATCGTGCTGGTTCTCATAGGGTCTCCTTCTCGCCGCTGTGGGCGGGGGCTTCGGGCTCCGAGGGCTCGGTCGGGGTCACCGGCCAGCGCCACTCTCGGTTCAGGAACGTCCGGTTTGTCCACCGGATGAAGTCATCTACGACCGTATGCATGATGGGAATGTCAAACAGGCTCAGAATGGTCCCAACCAGCAGGCCGCCGACCACAGCAGTGGCCAGGGGCTGGTAGGCGTCGAGGCCCGTCTTCGGCGCGATGGCGATGGGGAGCAGTACCACCAGCGAGATGCCCGCAGTCATCAGGATGGGCCTCAGCCGCTGCGGGCAGGCTGTCACCACGGCTTCGTCCCGCGGGATGCCGCCGTCACGGTAGCGGGCGATCATGTCGATCAGCAGAACCGCCGTGGTGATGTCCATTCCGGTCAGTACTATGATGCCCAGGATCGATACCGTGGAGAAGGCCTGAGCGGCCAGCCAGAGCGCGATGAAGACGCCCGAAAGCTCAAGCGGCAGCGAAGCCACCATCTGCAGCGGCTGCACGAAGCCGCCGAACTGCATCACCAGCACCAGGTACATGAAGATGAGGGCCAGCCCCAAGCCGATGAGCATCCGGCGGAAGCTGTCCATCATCTGCGTCATGTCGCCGCGCACCTCCATGCTGTAGCCCGCAGGGAAGTTCACCGGCGCGATCTTCAGCTTCGGGTCGCCGCCGTAGGACTTGGCCACCAGGTCCATCACCACATCCATGGAGGGCAGGTGGCCGATGCGGTAGTAGCCCGTGACGCCCGCCACGCGGCGCAGTCCGTCGCGCTCGATGGCTGTGGGAGCCGACGTGCGCTCCACTGCCGCCACGCTACCCAGCGGCACCTGCCGTCCGTCCGGCGCTGACAGGTAGAGGTCGCGCAGGTCGCCCGGACCGCGTCGCTGGTCCTCCTCGTACCGGACTACGATGGCGCTCTGGCGCTGGTTGGGGCGGCGGTAGAACTCGTTCGTCAGGCCTCCCCGAAGCGCATGGTAGGCCTGGTCCGCGATGGACTGCGGCGAGAGCCCCAGCGCCTGGGCGCGGTCGTTGTCGATCCGCAAGCGGTAGTCGGGGATGCCCATGGTCCAGGTGGTGGCGGGCTGGAAGAGGTCCGGCATCTTGGCGGCCACCTGCCCCACTTCGCGCCCCAGGCGGTCCAGCGTATGCAGGTCCGGACCGGTGATGAGGACGTGGATGGGCGCGGCCGCGGTGGCCATGACGTCGGAGCCCATCTCCTTGATCTGCAGGCGCCGGATGCCCGGTATGGTGGCCATGGCCTCGGACTGGATGGCGTCGATCACCTGCCAGATGGTCCGCTTCCGCGTGTCCTTGTCGCTGAAGGTGAGCATCATGGACGCGGCCGACGCCTGCGGCATCTGGTAGCCGGTGAAGGCGGGGCTCCAGCTCTCGAACATGCTCTCGGCGCCGATCTCGATGCTTGCCTTCTCCAGCTCGGGATGCTTCAGCATGATGGCCTCGAGGCGCTGCACCGCCGCTTCGGCGCCTTTGTAGCTGGTGCCCGGCTGCATCTCCAGGAAGCCGTTGGCCTGGCCTACGTCGGCCAGGGGCATCATCTCCGAACCGATGAAATAGTAAAACGTGAAGCCGACGATCACGGTGACGCCGATGCGCGCCAGGTTGCTGAACCGGTGCGCCAGCATCCAGCGGAGGATACGCCCGTATCCCGTCTCCATACGGTCCAGGAGGCGCTGGAAGGCGTCCAGCGGCATGTAGAGGCTTCGGAGGATGGGGTTGCGGCGCTCGGCGAGGCGGGCATCCTCGGGCCGAAGGAGGTTGGCGCAGAGCAGAGCCGTGAGCGTGAACGAGACGAGCATGGAGGCCAGCAGCCCGAAGATGAGCGGCCAGACCAGCTCGCGGAACATCTGCTGGGTGATGCCGCCGGAGAAGAGCAGCGGCGTGAGCGCCAGGACCATCATGAGCGTGGAGGCGATGACCGCCAGCCGCACCTCGGCAATGCCGTCGATCGTGGCCTGCTTGGCGCCCTTGCCCATGCGGAGGTGTCGCTCCACAGCGTGGATGTCGATGATCGAGTCATCGACCAGACGCCCGATGGAGAGCAACAGCCCCACCAGGGTGCCGCTGTTGAAGGTCATGCCGAAGGGGATCATCAGCAGCACGGCCAGGGCCAGCGACGTGGGCAGCGTGATCATGGCGATGAGCGTGCCACGCCACTCGCCCAGGAAGAAGAGCACGGCCACGCCTGTGAGCAGCACCGCCAGCAGCAGCTCGTGCCAGACGTTGCGGAAGAGGATGTCGACGAAGGAGGCGTTGTCGTAGGCGGTCTCGAAGCGAACGCCCGGGTGGTCGCGCTCAATCTGCCGCACCACCTTCATCACATCAGGCACCACGCGGGCAGAACTGGCGCCGGGGTCCTGGATGACGGAGACCTCGATGGAAGGGGCCACCGAGCCCGCCGTGCCGGGGTCATGCTTCAGGCAGTGGTAGCCGCTGCGGCGCTCCCAGGAGCCCTCGAGCACGCGCGCCACATCCCGCACATGGATGATGCGCGGCGCCGCGTCGGGTGTGGACACCGGGCCTGTGTCGGATGACGGGGGAGCCGGCGGCTCGGAGCCGCCCATGCCGCCCATGCCCGCCCCACCGGCGGGGGGATCGGAGGCGCCGGAGGCCTGTGCGGGGGTCTGGCCCGGCGTTACGGCGGCCACGGGGTATGCGGCCACGTCGGCGGCCGTGGCAGCCCGGTTGTCGACACGGACGATGCCCTCGGATGGGCCGGAGACCAGGTTGCCCGCCGGCCGGCTCACGTTGTGGCGGTCGACGGCGTTGCGCACATCGAGGATGGAGAGCCGCCGCGCCGCCAGCTTGTCGCGGTCCACGATCACCTGGAGTTGCTTGCGGTAGCCGCCGAAGGGGACCACTGAGTAGACGTCCGCCACGCCCTTCAGCCGGTTGATCACCTCGTTGTCGGCCAACTCCCGCAAGGAGGCCGGGTTCCAGCCCTTGGCCGGATCGCCGGTGAGGCTGAAGGAGACCACGGGCAGGTTCAGCGGGTCGATGGGCACCACCCACGAGGGCTTCAGGTTGGCCCCCGTGGCCGGCAGGCTTGCCTGGGCCACGTTCATGAGGGCCTGCACGTCGAACAGCGCCTTCTGCATGTCGGAGCCGTAGGGAAATTCCAGCGAGACGATGGAGAACCCCTCCTGCGACGTCGACCGGATGTACCGGACGCCCTTCACGTTGACCATCTGCTCTTCGATGGGCTTGCTGACGTTCAGCTCCATCTCCTGGGCGGAGAGGCCGGGCATCATGGTGACGACGCCCACCATGGGGCTCTCGACGTAGGGCGCGAAGCGGCGCGGCATGACGCGCGTCACCGCCAGCACGGCTATGGCGACCATCCCCACGTAGAACGCAATGACCACGTAGGGGTTCTCGATGGACCACCGGTGGATCATATGGAGGGCGCTGCGGCCCCGCGTCTCTCGCTCCACGGGCGGCCCGGGCGCGGACTTCATCGCGCGACCACCGAGCCGCGCATCATCGCCATGCCGCATGTGAACTCGAAGCGGCCCTTCTTCGGCGTGAAGCGCACCGCGATGGGCTTGTTCAGCGGCAACACCTTCCGGATGCCGTAACCGGGCATGAGCAACTCGCCGCCGCAGTTCTGCTCATCGGTCCGCAGGAACGTAAGCGTGGCCGGCTGGCCCGCCCGCAGGACCACCTCCGAGGGCGTGTAGCCCTTGCTGGAGACCTCAACCGTGGCGGCATTGGCCACCGCAGCCGGCGCTGCAGGCGCCTCGGCCATGACGGCTACGCCGGGCCTCAGGTCGTCGGCGCCGCCGAGGACCACGAGCTGCCCGGCGCGCAGGCCGTCGACGACCTCAGTATACGTGTTGTCCGTCGCGCCGATACTGATATCGACCGGGTGCACTATGTACCGGCCGGCCTTGCCGGCGTCGGGCTCGGCCACCCAGACCGTGGCGGCCTCGCCTGCGGGATTGACGCCTTCGGCGGGCCTGGGCCGCGTCCGGATGGCGGAGCTGGGCAACCGGAGCGCCCGGCGGGGCGTCCCAAGGGCGACCTCAAGGGCGACAAACTGCCCGGGCAGGAAGCGGCCGTCGGCGTTCGGCAGCAGGGCCTCCGCCACGCCGGTGCGGGCCACAGGATCGACCGAGGGGGCGACGGAGGTCACCCGCGCCGTGACGGCCTTGCCGGAGCCCTCCAGCGGGCGCACCGTGACCATCGCGCCGGGCCGCACGCGCACCAGGTCGCCCTGGGGTACGTTGGCCTGGAGCCGGATGGGCTGGACCTGCGCCACGTTCACGATGGCCTGGCCGGGCGCCACCAGCGTGCCGGGGCCCGCCAGACGCTGGGTCACGATGCCGTCGATCCTTGAGCGCACCTCGGCGTAGCCCCGCTCCGTTGAGGCGGCGTTAAGGCCGGCGGCGGCCTGCCGGAGGCCGGACGAGGCCTGCGATATCTTCTGTTCGAACGCCTGGGCGCCTGCGCGGGCAGCCTGGACGGCGGCCTCGGCGGCTCGAACGTCGGAGCCCATCTGGAGGACGCGCTTGTCCGCCGCGACGATCCCCTGATCCGCCTTGCGCACCTTCGCCTCGGCGGAGCGGACCTGCGCCTGCGCCTGCTCCAGACCTGCTTGCGCCTGCCGCACCCGCGCTTCAGACGCCGCGGCCTGGGCCTCTTCGCGCTGGAGCTCCTCGGCCGAGACGGCGCCTTTCCTCAGCAGGTCCCTCTCTCTGGCGATCTCCTGCCGCCAGTAGTGCCGGTCGGCCTCGTCGGCGGCGAGCTGTGCCCTGGCTGTGGCCACCTGCGTCTGCATGGACTGCACCTCGGCCCGGGCGTCGTCCTGCTCCTCGCGGGCTGACTGCGCCTCGGCGCCGGCCGCGGCCAGCGCGTCGCGCCGCGCAGCCAGCTCGGCTCGAGCCTGCTCGGCCTGGGCCAGCGCCTGGGTGTGCTCCCGGCGAGCCACGCCGACGCCCTGCCGCGCCATGTCGGCAGCCGCGCGCCGCTCAGCCACCTGCGGGTCCGCGCGGCTAGTATCGAGCCGGCCAATCACCTGCCCCGCCCGCACGCGGTCGCCCACATAGTAGGGCATCCAGGCCAACCAGCCCTGCACGCGGGCAGCCACGGCCTGCTCATTGAAGCCGACGACCTGCCCGGTGTACCGCGCCGTGGGCCGCACAGGACCCAGATCGACCCTCGCCAGCGTGACCGGAGCTGCGCCGGGCGGGGCCGGGGTGTTCATCTCCATGGCCTGGGCTTCGATGGGTGTCATGGCGCCGGGCCGCCGGAGGTGCCCCACGGCGTAGACCGAGCCTGCCAGCCCCACGGCCAGCAGCAGCAACGCCCCTATGACCGACGGATCGGCCAGCGCTCGCAGCGAGAGCGTCTGCCCCGTGCGGCGCATGCGGAACAGCACGAACCCGAGGCCCAGGAGGCCCACGAGCCAGGGCGCGAGACGCAGGAGCGCCGATGCGCCGCCCTCTTCGCCGGAGGTGTCCTGCCCGGTCTGCAGCGCGATGCTGCCCGTCCCCACGCCCGCGGGCCCCGAGACGTTGAGCTTCGCCTCGTAGGCGCCGGCCATCATGAACGAAGCGTCGGTGGCGTAGACGCCGGGCTTGTCGGGCTCGGCTGCAGCCGTTGTCTCCTGCTCGCCCATGTCCATCGTGGGCATCTTCACAAGGGCCCGCACGCGGGCGCCCTGCACCGGCGCGCCCTTGCCGTCGGTCACCCGCAGCGTCAGGCGCACCTTGCCCACGGGGATGGCCGGCGGGTCCGTGGTCAGGGCGACCGTGTAGGGACCGATCCGCCCGGTGACCGAGGCGCTTGCGGCCTCCATCAGGATGGCGGCGCACGCGGCGACCAGGGCGAACCGAACCAGTGACCGACCGGGTTGCATCACTCCTCGATCCTCCCTACGGCACGTTGCAGGCGGGCTGCGGCGGCGAGGCCGTCGTACAGGGATCGCGCCCGGTTGGTTCGGGCCTCCGTCAGCGCGGCAACGGCGTCCAGAAGCTCCAGCGGGATCGCCTTCTGGTTTTGCACGCGCAGGAGGGCCACATCGCAAGCCTCCTGGGCGGCCGTGAGGGCCTCCTGGGCGGCGGCCAGGCCGGCTCGCGCGGTGAGGGCGTCGAGGTAGGCGCGGGCCACCTCGGCGCGTGTGCGCAGTTCGGCGGCCTGGAGTTGGGCCTCGGCGCGGTGGACCATGGCCTGCGCGGCTTCGGCCTCGGCCTTGCGCCGGCCACCGTCAGCCAGGGGAAGGCTGACCACTGCTCCAACGGTGTAGCCGCTGCTTCGCCCCATAGACGCCGGTGCGAAGAGATCCGCCATGGCGGCGCCGTAGACCTGCGGGCCTCGGGCTCCCCGGGCGGCCCGAGCATCGGCGCGGACCGCCTCCACGCGGGACCGAGCCGCCAGCAGGTCTGGCCTCGTCCGCATCGCCTCGGCCAGCAGGGCGCCCTGGTCGGGCAGCGCGGGCCCCTCTGCGAGCGTGTCGGACAGCGTGATCGGCGACTCCGGCTGGACGCCCATGGCCGTGGTCAGCTCAAGGAGCATGGCAGCCTCGTCGTTCTGCGCCAGCGCAAGCATGCGTTGGCCGTCGGCCCTCTCTGCCCGCGCCCGCGCCACGGCGGCCTGGATGCCCTTCCCGGCGTCGAACATGGCCTGCGCGGTGCGCTCCATCTCGGCGGCGGCATCTACCCTGGCACGTGCGACCTTCACCATCTCGGCGGCGAGCAGCGCACGGTAGTAGGCGTCGCGGATCATCAGCGCCGTATCGGCGCGTTCCACTCCCACTCCGGCCTCGGCGGCCAGCGCGCGGTGGCGGGCGGCGCGGGTGAGGCCGGCCAACCGGCCACCGGTGCTGATCGGCGCCATGAGCGATAGGTTCTGGTCCACAGAGGGCCGAGGGGGCGTCATGATCGCGGCTTCCGGCGAGACGCCGGGGGCGCTGTTCAGCATCCCCATCGTATCGCCGGTTGAGAAGAAGGTGTGGGCGGCCAACTGGGGGCCGGCCATGGCCCGCGCGGCGCGCACCTCCGCGCGGGCGGCCTGGGCTTCAAAGGCCATGGCGCGCACGGCGGGGCTGGAACGAAGGCCCGTCTCAAGCGCCGTACGCAGGCTCAAAGGCCCGCTCAGCCGCGGGGCGCCGCCAGGCGCCTGCGCCTGGCATGGCCCACCTGCATTCAGCACCGCCGCAAGTGCCGAAATCCGAACCCATCCTCGAGTTTGCCGCACGCGGACCCCTCCCAGGGGCGTTCGCCTCGAAGGTGCGCCCCATGGGTGGCAATACGGACACGCAGCCGCACATGATGCCCGAACGCGGGGTGAAGCCGCCATCGATGGGCCGGGCCGGCTTGTCTACAAGCCGTTGACCTCGCTCGCGGGTTCGCGGTAACGGGGAAACGTGACCGTGACCCTGAGGCCGCTTCCTGGCACGTTCTCGAGGGCCACCGCGCCGCCGTTCTGGTGGGCGATGCCCTGCACGGCCGGCAGGCCCAGCCCCTTCCCCTCGCCCAGGCGCTTGCTGGTGGCGAACGGCTCAAACGCCATGGCGATCTGCTCCGGCGTCATGCCGGGGCCGCTGTCCTGAACGCGGACGGCCACATAGTCGCCGGCGGCTACCCGGACCCCGCCGACGACCTCGGGGGCATGCCTGACTACATTCAGGGTCCACACCTTCACGCGCCCCGAGCCGCCACAGGCGTCGCGCGAGTTGGAGCAGAGCTGCTCAAGCACATAGTCGACCTGCGAAGCATCCAGCTTGGCGGGCCACAGGTCAGGCCCCGGCTGCCAGACCATCTCGATGCCGGCGCCCAGGGCGCGCTGTACTCCCGGTATCAGCCGGTTGATGGCCTGGTTCAGGTCCATGGGCCGGGGGATGATCATGGCCTTGCTGGCGTAGGCCAGGAGCTGCCGCACGGTCTCTGCTGCACGCTTGCACTCACACAAGACCTCGCGAAGCGCCTCGTGTGACGCACGGCACGGCGGAACATCCTCAATGGCAATCTCGGTCAGGCCCATGATCGCGGCTAGCTGGTTGTTGATGTCGTGCGCCACGCCGCCTGCCAGGCGGCCGATGCTGTCCATGCGGCGGGCCTCCATCAGCTCGCGCTCCATGGCAAGGCGCTCCGCCTCGGCGCGGCGGCGCTCGGTGATGTCACGCGAGACGCCGACGAAGCCGGCGAACTCGCCGCCCGGAGTGAAGAGACCCGTAACCGCGGCCTCGGTCCAGACGGTGGAACCATCCTTGCAGGGCTGCTCCAACTCGCCTCGGAACATCGTCGGGCTGCCGCCGGCGTGCACTGGGTCCAGGGCGCCGGCCATGGCGGCCTGAGCCACGACCAGCGACTCGGGCGTGAGGGCTTCTTCGATCGGCTGTGCCATCACCTCGGCCGGCGTGTAGCCGCGCAGCTTCTCCACCGACGGGCTTACGTAGCTGAAGTGACCGTCGGGCTGCAGTGTCCAGATCACATCCAGGACATTGTCGGCCAGGAGGCGGTAGTGCTCCTCGCTGGCCCTGACGGCTGCTGTCGAAGCCAGATGATCCATCTCAGCCACCGCCCGTACGGCGGCGATCCGAAGGA
>CAISJD010000105.1 GCA_903885605.1 uncultured Chthonomonas sp.
CCTGGCCGAGATCAGCGCGATGGACCCGCAGGAGCTGCTGGACCGCCGATACAAGCGCCTCCGTTCCTTCGGCGTCTTCTCCACCGTGGCGCCCGCAGAGGGCGAGTAGCCATGGCCTTCTGCGATCTGCGCTACTTCAGCCAGGCGCTGCAGAAGCAGGCCGCCGCCAACGTCATCCTGCCCGACGCCGAGGCCGGACCGGGGCCCTATCCCGTCCTCTACCTGTTGCACGGGCTCAGTGACGACCATACGATCTGGCACCGCCGCACCAGCATCGAGCGCTACGTAGCGGGCCTGCCGCTCATCGTCGTGATGCCGGACGGCGGGCGCGGCTTCTACGCCGACGCTGTGCAGGGCTTTGCCTACGAGAGGGCCATCGCCTCAGACCTGGTGCAGCTCATTGACGACACATTCAGGACGCTGCCGACGCGCGAAGGGCGTGCGGTGGCCGGGCTCTCCATGGGCGGCTACGGCGCGGTTCGCTACGCGCTGAGGCGGCCCGACCTCTTCTGCGCCGCCGTGAGCCACTCCGGCGCACTGCTCTTCGGGCATCGGCCGCTCCCAGGCGACGAGTCGGGCAACCCGGAGTTCGCGCGGATCCTTGGCTCTTCGCCCGTCGGCGGGCCCAACGACCTCTGCGCGCTGGCGGCGGCCATAGGCCCGGACGAGCGGCCCGCCCTGCGCATCGACTGCGGCGTGGACGACTTCCTGCTGGAGGACAACCGCGCCTACCACGCGCACCTCGACGAGATCGGCTACCCGCACGAGTACGCCGAGTACCCCGGGGCGCACGACTGGGGCTACTGGGACACCCACGTGCAGGAGACGTTGCGCTTCGTGATGGCCCGGCTGCGGGGATAGGATAGGCTCCGGCCCGCGGCCTGCAACCGGTACGGCGGCGTCTGCGTAGTTCCTTCCGTGGCGCCCGCGGGGGCGCTTACCGGCTAGTGGCCAGGAGGCATCTGTGTACTCGATCGTTGGCGCGGACGGGGCGGACTACGGGCCGGTTGAGAGCGCGACCCTGGTGCAGTGGGCGCGCGAGGGGCGCGTGGTCGCCAAGACCACCGTGCTGGACCACGCCACGGGCAGGCGGTTCCTTGCCTGCGACCTGGCCGAACTTGCCCCCATCTTCGACGGCACCCTCGTCGCTGCCGGGCGCTCCGACCTGGGCCCGACGTACCGGGCGGCCCCGCCGGTGATGGTGGAACCGATCCTGCCGCCCGCCATCCCACGCCGCCGCAACCGGATCGTCGCCGGCCTGCTGGGTGTCTTCCTCGGCGCCTGGGGCGTCCACCGCTTCTACCTCGGCTACACCAGCGTCGGCACCGCCATGCTCGTTCTGGGCCTCACGGGATGCGGGACCGTGGGCACGGCGATCTGGGGCTTCGTGGAGGGCGTCCTCTGCCTGCTCGGCGCCATGAACGACGCCGACGGCCAGCCCCTGCTCAACGGCTAGCCCTCGCTAGGAGCTGTAGTAGACGTACTTGCCGGACGAGCGGAAGACGGCCAGCGTCGCCAGAACCACCACCACGAACATGAGCCATGCCATGGCGCACGCGTAGCCCATCTTGAAGAACTGGAACGCGTTCTGGAAGAGGTACATGGGGTACATCATCGTGGAGTTCGCCGGGCCGCCCGTCCCGTTGGTCATCACCCAGGCCTGGGTGAAGTACTGGAACGATCCGATGAGCCCCATAACGAACATGAAGAGGAAGTAGGGGCTCACCATGGGCAGCGTCACGTGGCGGGTCTTCTGCCAGCCGCCCGCGCCGTCCAGTTCGGCGGCCTCGTAGAGCTCCTCGGGCACGCCCTGCAGGCCCGCCAGGAAGATCACCATGGAGTTGCCCACGCCCCATACGCTCATGAGGATCAGCGCGGGCTTGGACCAGTCCGGATCGGCCAGCCAGCCGATGGGCACCTTGATGCCGAGGCCGCCGATGAGCGTCTGAAGCCCAGACCACTGCAGCATCATGTTGACCAGGCCGTGCTGCGGGTTCAGGAGCCAGAGCCAGAGCACCGAGGAGGCAACCACCGGCACCACGGAGGGAACGTAGAAGATCGTGCGGAAGATCGTCTGCCCTTTCACCTTCTGGTTCAGCAGGAGAGCCAGCCCGAACGCGGTGATGATGCCCAGCGGCACGGCGATGACGCTGTAATAGAGCGTGTTGCCGATGGCCTCGTAGAGGAGGCCCTTGTGCATCAGGTCGCGCCAGATGAGCTGGTAGTTGCCCGAGCCCACCCACTGCGGCGGCTTGAGCGCCGAGTAGGTGCAGAAGCTATAGTAGAGGGACGCAGCCAGCGGGTAGAGCGTGAGCCCCACGAGGCCGACGATGGCCGGCGCCGTGAAGAGCAGGCCGTTGAGGTGATGCTGACGCTCCATTCGACTGGCGGATCGAGATGACATGGATTTAGGTTCGTCGGGCAGTCCGGCGATTCCTCTTTCGACCGGCGCCGAACGCTGGAGGCACGACTGGTGAATACGCCCCATCCCCTCTCCCGACTGACTGAGCCGACCGACCGCGTCGCACGCCTTCGTGAGCACG
Organism: uncultured Chthonomonas sp.; assembly: GCA_903885605.1. Lineage (GTDB taxonomy): Bacteria > Armatimonadota > Chthonomonadetes > Chthonomonadales > CAJBBX01 > CAJBBX01. Next base: position 2,544 of record CAISJD010000105.1, read on the forward strand.
CCCTGCGCACGGCCCACGACCCGGCGGCCTGGTCCGGCGACGAGGCCGACCTCGCCGAGGGGCAGGCCTGGCTGGCGTCGGCCGGTGAGCCCTCCTACATCGTGCGGCGTGGCATGCTGGCCGGGGGCATCTTGCGGCGGCTGGAGCCGGCCATCGGCGAGGATGAGCTCATCGTCGGCAGATACGCCCGGCGTGCGCTGGACGCCGACGAGGCGGCCTTCACGGCGCAGTGGCGCGACATGGGCCGCAAGTCGGCGCCCCAGGCGCAGGGGCAGCGTGCCCACATGGCCATCGACTACGAGCGCGTGCTGCAGGAGGGCATCTCGGGCGTGCGGGAGATCATCGCGCGGCAGCGGCGGGGCCTGCGCCTGACGGACCCGTCGGACCTGGCCAGGGAGTGCTTCTACCGGGGCGCGCTGGAGGCCCTCTCGGGCATGGAGGAGCTGTCCGGGCGCTACGCCGACAGGGCGGAGGCCATGGCCGCCGACGAACCCGACCCTGTGCGAGCCGCCGAGCTGGAGGCGATCGCCGAACGGTGCCGCCGCGTGCCCGCCCAGCCGGCTCGGACCTTCGCCGAGGCCGTGCAGGCGGTGAGCTTCGTGACCTTCTGCCAGTGCGCCGGCAACCGGATGCTCCTCTTCCAGCTCGGCAGGCCGGACCGGTACCTGCTCCCCTACTACCTCCGTGACCTGAGCGAGGGGCGCATCACTCCGGACGAGGCGCAGGAGTTGCTCGACTGCGTGGGCCTCATCCTGAGCGAGTACACCCCGCGCGGGCTGGCCGTGGGATGGATGTGCGGCGGCAGGGACTCCTCCGGCTCCGACGTGACCAACGACCTGACCTACATGATGGTCCAGTGCGCGTGGCACATCCGGCTACCGTACCCCGGCATCGGCATCTGCCGCACGTCAGACACGCCCGACGACCTGATGGAGATGGCATGCGGGGCCCTGGCGCGGGGTTGCTCGCACCCGGCCGTCTTCGGCGACGAGACCATCACCAGTGGCCTGCTGAGGGCCGGCCTGCCGCACCGCGACGCCTGCCAGTACGTCCACAGCACCTGCGTTGAGATCACGCCCGTGGCCATCAGCAACGTCTACGTGGCGAGTCCCTACTACAACCTGGGGCAGGCGCTGAACGACGTGCTGGGCGTGCCGCGCCCCGGCCGTGAGGCGGCTCCGCCCTGCCGCTGCACCGGCTTCGAGGAGCTCTTCGAGCGGCTCAAGGAGGCCATCGCCGCCGAGGTGGAGGTGGGTGTCCGCGACCAGAACATGGCGATGATGAGCCGCCACCTCTCGGGGGGCTACCCGCTCCTCTCCTGCTTCGTGAACGATTGCCTGCTCACGGGCAGGGACATCGACCACGGCGGCGCGCGGGCGAACTGGGTCGAGTCGTCGTTCGTGGGGCTGGCCAATACGGTTGATGCGCTGGCCGCCATTCGCCGGGTGGTCTACCAGCACGCCGCAGTGACGACGGCCGAGTTACGCGACGCCCTGGCCGCGGACTTCGAGGGCCACGACCGTGTGCGAGCCCTGCTGGCCTCGGCGCCCAAGTACGGCAACGACATTGCCGAAGTCGACGCGCTGGCCGACGAGCTGACACGCTACCTTCACGACGTCTGCAGCCGCTACCGCACCTACTGGGGCGGAGCCGTCATCGCCGGATTCTTCTGCTGGGTCATGCATGAGCATCTGGGCCGCCACACCGGCGCCACCGCGGACGGACGGGCGGCGGGGTACCCGTTTGCCGACGGCTCCGGTCCGGCACAGGGCCGCGAGCGTTCCGGCCCCACGGCCATGGTGCGCTCATCCACCTCGTGGAGCCACTGCGACATGCTCGGCGGCATCGCGGTGAATATGCGGTTCCAGCGCACCGGCGACCCGGACGCCCTGGCCGCAGCCATGAAGCCGCTGATCGGGGCCTTCTGCTCCATGGGCGGGTTCGAGGCGCAGGTTAACGTGGTCAGCCCCGACGTCCTGCGCGACGCGGTAGCGCATCCCGAGCGGCACCGCGACCTGGTGGTTCGCATCGCCGGCTACAGCGACTTCTTCGTGGGTCTGTCGCCGCAGATGCAGGCCGAGGTGATGGCGCGCACAGAGCTGGAGTGCTATTGACGGCGCCTCTAGATCGTCCGGCCCACCGCCTCCGCCACGGGGCGGCACTGCCGCACGAGGGCGTCGAACTGCTCGTGGGATAGGGCCTGGGCCGCGTCCTTGATCGCCTTGTCGGGGTGCTGGTGGACCTCGATCATCAGGGCGTCGGCCCCGCAGGCCACCGCGGCGCGGGACATGGCCGCCACCAGGCTCGACTTGCCCGTGCCGTGGCTCGGGTCGACCACCACGGGCAGGTGCGATAGCTGCTTCACGGCCGCCACGGCGCTCAGGTCCAGCGTGTTGCGGGTGTGCGTCTCGAAGGTCCGGATACCCCGCTCACAGAGCATGATGTCGTGGTTGCCCTCGAGGTAGATGTACTCGGCCGCCTGCAGCCACTCCTCGATCTTGGCCCACATGCCGCGCTTGAGCATGACCGGCTTGCTGGCCTTGCCCACCTCGCGCAGCAGGTCGTAGTTCTGCATATTGCGGGTGCCGATCTGCAGCATATCGGTGTAGCCGCAGACCATCTCTACGTTGCGCGGGTCCATGATCTCGGTGATGACGGCCAGGCCCGTCTCGTCGGCGGCGGCGCGGAGGATCTTCAGCCCCTCCTCGCCGAGGCCCTGGAAGGAGTAGGGCGAGGTGCAGGGCTTGTAGGCCCCGCCGCGCAGGACCGTGGCGCCGGATGCCTTGATGGCCTGCGCCGTGGCCAGCGTCAGCGGGTAGTCCTCCACCGTGCATGGGCCGGCCATGAGGCAAATCTGCGGTCCGCCGATGGTGGCCGGGCCCACGGTGATGCTGGTGCTCTCCGGCTTCCAGTCGCGGCTGACGAACTTGTATGGTCGGACGATGGCGATGACGCGCTCGACGCACTCCAGCCGCTCCAACTGCTCGATGTACCGCTGCTTGTCCGTATCAGGCACGCCCACGGCGCCGATGACGGTCCGCTCGGTGCCGTAGATGGGATGGACCCCGTAGCCCCAGTCCGTGATGCGCTGCTCGACGTCGGCCACCTGCTCACGGGTGCTGTGAGCCGCCATTACGATGATCACTTGCCCAGCACCTCCCGGAGCGCCGCCAGGCAGCGCTCGTTCTGTTCAGCGGTCCCCACGGTGATCCGCATGTGCGTGTCGGCGCCGAAGATGTCGCCCGTGCGGAGGATCACGCCGCGCCTCAGCATCTCCTGGAAGACGGGGCGGCAGGGGACGCCGATGTCCACCCATACGAAGTTCGCGTGGGTCTCGGTGGCCTCCAAGCCCATCTCGCCGAACGCGCGCGCCAACTCGGCCTTGCCCGCCTCGTTCGTGGCCAGCGAACGGCGGACGTGCTCGTCGCTCTCCAGGGCGGCGATGCCGGCGGCCTGCGCCAGGACGCTCACGTTGAAGGGTTCGCGCACGCGCTCCAGCTCGGCGGCGATGTCGGGCCGCGCGATGCCGTAGCCCAGGCGGACGCCGGCGAGGCCGTGGATCTTGGAGAAGGTCCGAAGCCCCAGCACGTTGCGCCCCTCGCGGATGTAGTCCAGCGAGGTGGGGTAGCCGGGGTCGTCGACGTACTCGGCATAGGCCTCGTCCAGCACCAAGATGGCGCGCTCGGGCAGCCGGTCCATGAGGCGCTCCAGCTCGCGGCGGCGCACGATGGTCCCGGTGGGGTTGTTGGGGTTGGCGATGAATACGAGGCGCGTGCGGTCGGTGATCCGGTCGGCCATGGCCTCCAGATCGAACGTCCAGTCGCGTAGCGGGACCTCCACCAGTTCGCACCGGTTCAGGATCGCGCACGTGCGGTAGAGCACAAAGGTCGGAGCGCCGGTGAGCACCTGGTCGTCGGGCGTCAGGAACGCCAGCCCGGCCACGTGAATCACCTCATCGGAGCCATTGCCGAAGGAGAGTTGCCCGCCGTCGATGCCCAGATGGACGGCGACGGCCCTCCGCAGGTCGTGGCACGAGCCCTCGGGGTAGAGGTGGACCCCGGCGGCGGCCTGCCGGATCGCCTCGACGGCGGCCGGAGAGGGTCCGAGCGGGTTCTCGTTCGACGCCAGCTTGGTGACGGACGAGAGGCCCAGTTCGCGCTTCACTGCCTCGATGGGCTTGCCTGGCTGGTAGGGGACCAGGCTGCGGATGTGCTCCGCGACCTCGATCCGCTGCCGAATATCCTTACTCATTGGGGTCTCCTCGGCCGGCTAGGGCAACTAGTGTACCTTGGCCCTCCGCAGCCGTCCGGGACCGGCCCGCCGCTCCGGGCCCTGTTGTGTAGCACAATATAGGGTCGAAAACCGGCCTGAGGCCGTAAGTGACAGGAGCGACACGCATGAACATCGCCGATGCCAGGGACCTGGTAGCGCAGGACGTGCTGGGGTTGAAGGGCACGAGTCTCCTCTCCATCCGGGATTGGAGCCGTCAGCAGGTCACGGCCGCGCTGGAGCTGGCCGACTGCTACGCCCGTAACAGGCGTTCCGTGGAGACCGTGGTGGACTGGCAGGGGCGTAGGGCCGTGGCGATGATCTTCGAGAAGGCCTCGTTGCGGACCCGCGTGACCTTCGATCTGGCGACCCGTGAGCTGGGCGGAATGCCCGTGGCCCTGGGGCCCGCCGAGGTGGGACTGGGCACCCGCGAGGAGCCCGGTGACGTGGCCCGCAACCTGGCCCGGTGGGTCGACGGCATCGTGGCGCGCGTCTACAAGCACGAGATGCTCGTGGCCATGCGCGACGCCTGCGGTGCGCCGGTGGTGAACGCCCTGAGCGATCAGGAGCACCCCTGCCAGGCGCTGGCCGACGCCCTGACGCTGATCCAGCACAAGGGCTCCATGGAGGGCCTCACCGTGGCGTGGGTGGGCGACGGCAACAACGTCCTCCACTCGCTGATGCTCGTCTCGGTGCTGCTGGGCGCCCGCGTCCGTGCGGCCTGCCCGGCCGGCTACGAGCCGCACGAGTGCATCGTGGCCGCGGCGCAGAGCCTTGCGGGCCGTCCCGACGCCGTCTCCGTGACGTCCGACCCGCTGGAGGCCGTGCAGGGCGCCGACGCCATCTACACCGATGTCTGGACCAGCATGGGCCAGGAGGCCGAGGCCGAGGTGCGGCGCGGCGTCTTCAGCCGCTACCAGGTGAACCAGCGCCTCATGGATGCCGCCGGGCCGCAGGCTCTCTTCATGCACTGCATGCCCGCGCACCGCGGTGACGAGGTCACCTCCGAGGTGCTGGACGGCCCCGCCTCCGTGGCGCTGGACCAGGCCGAGAACCGCCTGCACGCCCAGAAGGCCGTGCTGAGCCTTCTCATCGGCGCATAGGCTGCGGCGCCCTTCGATTTGATATGACCCGCGGCGCCCCGCTCCGTCTGGCGGGGTCCGCTCAGGAGAACGCAATGAGCACTGTCGTACTGATCTACTCGGGCGGTCTGGATACCTCCGTCTGCATCCCGCTGATGCGCGAGGAGTATGGCTTCGACCGCATCGTCACCGTCACCGTGGACGTGGGCCAGCCCGCGGCCGATATCGAGCAGGCCGAGGAGCGCGCCCGCACGCTGGGCACCGAACACACCACCGTGGACGCCCGCGCCGAGTTCGTGGAGCAGTACTGCTGGCCCTCGGTGAAGGCCAACGGCGACTACCAGGGCTACCCCATCTCCACCAGCATCGCCCGGCCGCTCATCGCCCTGAAGGCCGTGGACGCCGCACGCGCCGTGGGCGCCGACGCCTACGCCCACGGCTGCACCGGCAAGGGGAACGACCAGTTCCGCCTCGAGTACGTCATGCGCACGCTGACGCCCGAGATCCCCATCATCGCGCCCATGCGCCAGGGCAAGCTGCTCCCCGGCGGGGGCCGCGAGCCCTGGACCCGCACCGAGGAGATCGACTACGCCGCCGCGCACGGCGTCTCCATCGGCCAGTCCAAGGACAAGATCTGGAGCATCGACGAGAACCTCTGGGGCCGCTCCATCGAGGGCGGGCATCTGGAGGAGCCCAACTACTGCCCGCCGGAAGAGATCTTCCAGTGGACGAGGGGCCTCGCCGACACGCCGGATACCCCCGAGATCGTCGTCATCGGCTTTGAGAACGGCGTGCCCGTCTCCATCAACGGTGAGAGCCTCTCGCCGCTGGAGATCGTGCTCCGCATGAACGTCATCTCCGGCCGCAACGGCGTGGGCCGCGTGGACGTGATGGAAGACCGCATGCTGGGCCTCAAGGTACGCGAGAACTACGAGTGCCCCGCCGCCGTGGCGCTCCTGCAGGCCCACAAGGCGCTGGAGGCGCTCGTGTGCACGCAGTCCGAGCTGAAGTTCAAGGCCCACGTCGACCGCGAGTGGGGCGAGCTGGCCTACAAGGGCCTCTGGTTCGACCCGCTGAAGGAGGACCTCGAGGCCTTCACCAACCAGATCCAGCCCCGCGTCACCGGCACGGTCACGCTCCGCATGGCCAAGGGCTCCTCGGTCGTCATCGGCCGCGCCAGCAAGTGGGCCCTCTACAACGAGGACCTGGCCTCCTTCGACAGCAAGACCTTCGACCAGGCCGACAGCGAGGGCATGGTGAAGACGCACGGCCTGCAGTCGCGCATGTACTGGCAGATCTGCGGCCGTGGCTGATCCCGCGGCTTCCGGCGCGCGCCTCTGGGGCGGGCGCTTCAGCGAGCGGACCGACGATGCGGTGGACCGGCTGAACCGGTCCATCGCCTTCGACGGCCGCCTCTGGCCCTGGGACATCCGGGGCAGCATCGCCCACGCCACCATGCTGGGCGAGACGGGCATCCTTGAGCAGGCCGACGCCGACGTCATCGTCGCCGGCTTGCGGGCCCTGGAGCAGGACCTCGCCTCCGGGGCCGTGCGCCTCGATCCCGCCGCCGAGGATGTCCACACCGCCGTGGAGGATCTCCTGCGGCAGCGCCTGGGCCCCGTGGCAGGGCGGCTCCATACGGCCCGCAGCCGCAACGACCAGGTGGCCACCGACGTGCGCCTCTACCTCCGCGAGGCGGCCGCCGACCTGCTGGGCGGCATTCGGGAGCTTCAGCGCACCTTTGTGGACGCCGCCGAGCGCGAGTTCGGCGTGGTCCTTCCGGGATGCACGCACCTGCAGCACGCCCAGCCCGTGCTGCTGAGCCACCACCTGCTGGCCTACTTCTGGATGCTCCAGCGCGACGCCGAGCGGCTCTCCGAGTGCGCCCGCCGAGCCAACCGCCTGCCGCTGGGCGCCGGAGCGCTGGCCGGCACCGGGTTCCCGATCAACCGCCGCCGCGTGGCGGAACTTCTGGGCTTCGACGGCATCTGCGCAAACAGCATGGACGCCGTCTCCGACCGCGACTTCGTGGTGGAGTTCGTGGGCTGCGCGGCGCTCCTCATGACGCACCTGTCGCGCTTCGCCGAGGAGCTCATCCTCTGGAGCACACCGGAGTTCGGCTACGTGCGCCTCTCCGACGCCGTGACCACCGGCAGCAGCATCATGCCGCAGAAGAAGAACCCCGACGTCGCCGAGCTTGTCCGCGGCAAGACGGGCCGCGTCTGCGGGCACCTCACCGGCCTGCTGATGCTCATCAAAGGGCAGCCGCTGGCCTACAACAAGGATATGCAGGAGGACAAGGAGCCCCTGTTCGACACGGTGGACACGCTGCAGGCCGTGCTGCCGGCCTTCATCCGGATGCTGGCTACCGCCGAGTTCCGCCGCGACCGCATGGCCGCTTCGCTCACCCGCGACTTCAGCACGGCCACCGACGTGGCCGACTGGCTCGTGCGCCAGGGGATGCCCTTCCGCGAGGCCCACGGCGTGGTCGGGCGCATGGTCCGCCACTGCGAGGAGCGCGGGATCGGCCTGGAGGACCTGAAGCAGGCCGATCTGGAGCCCTTCTCGGAGCTCTTCCGCGCAGGTTTCGCGGGCCTCGATCCCGAGAGCAGCGCGCGGTCACGCACCTCCGAGGGCGGCACAGGGCACGACGCCGTGCGCCTCCAGCTGGATCGCGCCCTGGAGCTCCTCTCCGGCGCGCCCGCCTGAGAGCCGTTACCGGGGCGCATGCGTAAGACCGAGCCGATCATCCTGGGTGCGCTGCTGGCGGCCCTGGTGATCGGCTCAGCCCTCTTCACCCGCGATTCCATCGCCCAGCGGCAGATGGATCGCCCTACCACGTTCAGCACCGGGCCCGGCGGCCTCCGCGCCTGCCTCGAGCTTCTGCAGCGCCGGCGCGTGCCGGTCGGGCGGCTCCACTCGGGCTACGATGCGCTGGGCGATGGCACGCTGCTCGTCATCGCCATGCCGCTGGCGGAGAACCCCGCGTCGCCCGAGGAGCGTGCCCTCACGGCCTGGGTCGAGGGCGGCGGCTCGGCCCTCGTGCTGTGGGACGGCTCGGCCTGGCCGGCGATGCTGAAGGGCCTGACGCCGACCTCGGGCGGCAGAGGGGCTGGGCAGGCCGCGCCCGACGGAGGCCCGCTGGACGGGCTTCAGTTCGCGCCGCCCGCGCCGGGCCGTGGCATCTCCGCCAGGCCGCCGTGGCGCGTGCTGGCCGTCGGCGGGAGTGCCGCCGTGGCCGTGCGGCGCAGGTTGGGGCAGGGGAGCGTGACCGTCCTGTCCCCGGCGCTGGGCCTGCGGAACCGCGACCTGCGGAGCCCGTCCGACGCGCCGGTGGCGTTCGTGCGGCTCGTGCGCGACGGCGTACCGACCGGCGGGCGTGCCCTGTTCGATGAGCTGCACCACGGCTTCGGCGAGACGCGCCCGCCCGGCGCCGCGCTCTGGACAGCCCTGGGGCCCGGTCCGCACGCCTTCGCGTGGGCGTTGCTGGGTCTGGTGACGGCGCTGGTCTGGAACGGCAACCGCCGCCTGGGCGCTCCGCTGCGGCCGGAGACCGGCAAGCGCGCCAGCACGTTGGACTACGTCACCTCCATGGCGGGCCTCTACGGCCGAGCGCAGGCCGCGCCCGTGGCGGTGGAGTTGCTGGGCGCTTCGTTCCGGCGGCGCATGGCCCGGCGCTTTGGCGTGGCCGCCGATGCGCCCGCCTCGGATCTGGCCGCGCTGGGACCCGATGCCGCCGACAGGCCGGAGTTTGAGAAGCTGCTGCGCCGCTGCGACGACATCGCCGCCGGCGGTGGCGCCAAAGAGAGCGACTTGATGGAGATCGCCCGGGGCCTCGACGCCTGGGCAAGGAGGCTGCGACTCGATGACTGACCTGAACCCGCCCCTCACCGAAGCTCCGGGCCCGGCCGACCGGATCGCCGCGTTCGCCGAGGCGCTGGCCGTCGAGGCCGGCAAGGTCATCGTCGGGCAGCCCGCCATGCTGGAGCAGCTCACCGTGGCGCTCCTCGCCGGCGGCCACGTCCTGCTCGAGGGCGTCCCCGGTACGGCCAAGACCCTTACCGTCCGCGTGCTGGCACGCCTCTGCCGCGTGAGCTTCAGCCGCATCCAGTTCACACCCGACCTGATGCCCAGCGACGTCCTCGGCACCAACGTCTTCAGCCCCAAGGACGGCACCTTCACCGTGCGCCAGGGGCCGATCTTCGCCGCGCTGGTGCTGGCCGACGAGATCAACCGGACGCCGCCCAAGACCCAGTCCGCCCTGCTGGAGGCCATGGAGGAGCGTCAGGTGACCATCGACGGCGCCCCCTTCGCACTCCCGCGCCCCTTCATGGTCTGCGCCACCCAGAACCCGGTCGAGTTCGAGGGCACCTATCCGCTGCCCGAGGCGCAGCTGGACCGCTTCTCCCTGCGCATTGATGTGGGCTACCCCGAGCCGGCCGAGGAGGAGGCGATCCTGGCGCGCTACGAGGCGGGCTTCCGCGCCGTGGACCTGGACGCCGCCGACCTGCGGCCCGTGGCCGACGCCGAGACGCTGGCGAGCCTGCAGGCCGACGTAGGGAGCATCTCCGTCACCGAGCCGGTCCGCGCCTACATCGTCGCCGTGACGCGGGCGGCCCGCGAGCACCGGCACGTGGTCCTGGGCCCCTCGCCGCGAGCCGCCGTGACGCTGCTCCTGACCGCCAAGGCCCTGGCCGGCGTGCGCGGCAGGCCCTTCGTGACCCCGGACGACGTGAAGGACCTGGCCCTCCCTGTCTTCCGCCACCGCATCCTGCTGAAGCCCGACAGTGAGATCGAGGGCGAGACGCCGGACCGCGTCCTGAAGGCGATCCTCGCCACCGTGCCCGTTCCGCGCTAGAATCGGCGCCCTTCGCGTGCGGCAGTAAGGTAAACTTGCGCGGCTGAAGGACAGAGTGATTCAGGCACGGCGCCAGGCTCGGCCCGCAATGGCCTGCCGCGGCGCATGGGAGCATGAAACGGTGTCTCGGCGCCTCTCGTGGTTAGCCACGCTGACGGTGAGCGAACGCCTGCAACCCCGACCGCCCAGGCGGGGTGCAGCGGCCGCGTTCCGGTGCGACGCGCCGGTCTGCGGGAGTCGCCATGCGTAACATGACGCGCCTTCTCGCCGAAGTGAGGCGGTACTGGAAGGTCCTCCTCGTCATCTGCCTCCTGACGCTGACGAGCGCCGGACTGGGGCTTCCCGGCCCGCTCATCATCCGCTACCTCGTCGACAAGCTGGTGGCCCGGCAACCCTTCAACATCGCCGGGGTCTTCTTCCTCCTCGTGGGTGTGGCTGCGGCCGGCGGCATCGTGGGCTACGCGCTCACCATGGGTGTGACGTACCTGGGCCAGCGGTTCAAGTACGACATGCGGCGCAAGCTCTACGGGCACCTGCAGACCCTCCCCCTGGGCTACTTCGAGAAGAGCCAGACCGGCAAGCTGATGTCCACCATCACCAACGATGTGGCCACGCTGGACCAGCTCATCAGCGGCGGGTTCGTGACGCTCATCTCCGACGTCGTCACGCTGATCTTCGTCCTCTTCATCGTCTTCAACATGAACTGGTACCTCGCGGTATGGGGCCTCTGCGTCTTCCCGCTCTATTTCGCGAACTACTTCTTCCATATCGGAAAAATCAAGCGCACCGCGGATGAGATTCGCGAAGAGCGCGACGTCATGCTCGGCGACCTGCAGGAGAAGCTGGCCGGCGCCCTCGTGGTGAAGTCCTACGCCAAGGAGCGCTTCGAGGTCCGGCAGTTCGTGGGCCAGAACCGGAACCTGCTGGACCTGAACGTGGGGCAGGGCATGCTGGGAACGCGCCTCTGGACCATCGCCGAGTTCATCGGCAGCGGCATGGGCGTGGCGATCATCATGTTCGTGGGCGGCAAGCAGGTCATGGCCGGCCACCTCACCGCGGGTTCGCTCATCGCCTTCGTCTCGTTCATGACGGGCTACATGTACGGGCCGATCCTGCGCCTGATCCAGATCAACGACCAGATCGCCCGCACCAACGCCGCCCTGAACCGCATCTTCGGAATGCTGGACACAGAGCCGAATATTAAGGATGCGCCCGGAGCCGAGGCGCTGGCCAAGATCCAGGGCGCCGTGCGCTACGAGGATGTCTGGTTCGAGTATGAGCCGGGGCAACCCGTCATCAAGGGCGTGAACCTGGACGTCAAGGCCGGGCAGATGGTCGCCTTCGTGGGGCAGTCGGGCTCCGGCAAGACCACGATGATCAACCTGCTCTCGCGCCATTACGACGTCACCGGCGGCGCCATCACCATCGACGGCAAGGACCTCCGAGGCGTCACCGTGGAGTCGCTGCGGCGGCAGGTGGGCGTGGTGATCCAGGAGACGATCCTCTTCAACACGACCATCCGCGAGAACATCCGGTACGGGCGGCTGGAGGCCACCGACGCCGAGGTCGAGGCCGCCGCCGAGGCCGCTAATATCCACCACGTGATCGCCGCACTGCCCAAGGGCTACGAGACGCGCATCGGCGAGGAGGGTATCAAGCTCTCCGGCGGCGAGAAGCAGCGCATCGCCATCGCCCGGGCCATCCTCTCCGATCCGCGCATCCTCGTGCTCGACGAGGCCACGTCGGCGCTCGACTCGGAGACGGAGACCCTGATCCAGGGGGCTTTGGACAAGCTCATGGAGGGCCGCACCAGCTTCTGCATCGCGCACCGGCTCTCGACCATCGTGAAGGCGGACCTCATCGTCGTCATGGAGCGCGGCGTCGTCCGCGAGGCGGGGAGCCACCATGACCTGCTGGCCTCCGGCGGCATCTACGCCGGGCTCTACAACCAGCAGTTCAAGGTCGCGCTGGAGGCGCTGCCGCAATGAGCAACTTCGGCCGCCTCCTCGGCTACCTGAAGCCCTACCGCTACCGCGTGCTGCTGGCTGTCTTCCTGATGATGCTGGTGACGCTCTCCGCGCTCCCCATGCCCCGCGTCACGCAGTTCATGATCGACACCGTGCTGCCCCAGAAGCGCTACGGCTCGCTCTGGACGGTGCTATGGATCATCCTGGGCCTGTACGCCTTCCGCGGCATGGTCTCGTTCGCCCTGAACTACCTGATCGGCTGGCTGGGCCAGCGCGTGGTCTTCGACCTGCGGTACCAGTCCTACCGCCACCTCAACCGGCTCTCGCTCTCCTACTATGACAAGCGGCAGACCGGCAAGATCATGGCGCGGGTCATCGACGATATCAACGTGATCCAGTACATGATCACCGGCGGCATCGTCACGCTGATCACGGACATCCTGACGCTGCTGGTGGTGATCCCCGTCATCTTCACCATGAGCTGGCAGCTTGGGTGCATCGCCATCGCTGTGGTGCCGATCTACGTCATCTCGTACAAGCTCTTCCTCAAGCGCATCCGGGCCATCAGTGTGGAGTTGCGCGAGAAGTGGGACGCCCTCATCGGCGGCCTGCAGGAGAAACTGGCCGGCATCACCGTGGTCAAGGCCTTCGTGCGGGAGGATTTCGAGACCCAGCACTTCATGCAGACGGTGCAGGACAACTTCACGCTCGGCATGGTGCAGGCAAAGCTTAACCGGAGCCTCGGCCTCGTGGCCACCGTAATCCGCGCCGTGGGCACCGGCTTCATCTACTGGATGGGCGCCAAGATGGTCCTCGGCCGAGCCATGCAGCCCGGCGAGCTGCTCGCGTTCACGGGCTACATCGGCTACCTCTACGACCCCTCCGTTCGGCTGGTGGACTTCAACATCCAGGCGCAGTGGGCCGGCGCCGCCATGGACCGCGTCTTCGAGACCCTGGACACGCGGCCCGAGATCGTGGACGCGCCCGACGCGGTCTCTATCGGGAGCATCGACGGGCGCGTCGAGTTCCGCGATGTGACGTTCGGCTACGATCCCGAGAACCCGGTGGTCCACGACCTGAACCTGAAGGTGGAGCCGGGCGAGGTGATCGCCATCGTGGGTCCGTCCGGCGCGGGGAAGACCACACTGGTGAACCTCGTGGCGCGCTTCTACGACGTGACCAGCGGCGCGGTCCTCATCGACGGCCATGACGTCCGGCAGATCCGCCTGGAGACCGTGCGGCGGCAGATCGGCTATGTGAGCCAGGAGTCGCTGCTCTTCTCGGTGACCCTGCGCGAGAACATCGCCTATGGCCACCATGACGCCACACCGGAGCAGATTGAGCAGGCGAGCCGCAACGCCGACCTCCACGACGTGGTGAAGGAGCTACCCGACGGCTACGACACCAAGATCGGCGAGGACGGCGTCAAGCTCTCCGTGGGCCAGAAGCAGCGCCTGGCCATCGCCCGGGCCACCCTCACCGACCCGCGCATCCTCATCCTCGACGACGCCACCAGCGCCCTGGACAGCAAGACCGAAGCCAACGTGCAGGACGCCCTGGAGCGGGTGATGAAGGGCCGAACCAACTTCGTCATCGCCCACCGGCTCTCCACCATCATGGGCGCCGACCGGATCGTCGTCATGGACGGCGGCCGCATCGTCGACGTAGGGCCGCACGCCGAGCTCGTCAACCGCCCCGGCGTCTACAAGAACCTCTACGACGAGCAGTTCAAGAGCGCACAAGAAGAGGCGCTGGCCGCCTACCTGGGCTGACGCCGACGCCCGATGGCTCCTGCCGGTGGCCTGTCTGCGCCACCTGATCCGACCCCAAGGTCAACACGGTCAACCACGTCACGCCGCAGCCGTCACATTGCCACGCCCGCACCGGCTCCCGCCGAGCCCATCCGCCGATTTTCCGGCCTCCTTTCCGCATTCCGCCCGGCTACGGCAGTGTACGGGTGTAAGAGCGGCGGCCAGACAGAAGGAGCGGGGACGAATGGGCTCAAGGGATAGTGAGGACGGAAGCGGTCCGGACCTGGTGCGGCATCCCGACGCGGTGCGTCTGGCCGAGGCCTGCGAACTGCTGCACTCGGAACTGGTGTCGCTGCTGCTCGAGCGCGAGCATCTCGTCCATGTGGTCAGGCACAGCCTGGAGGCGCTCTACCTGGCGAGCTTCGGCCCGCTCAAGCATGAGTTGCTGACCCTGCAGGTGACGAACCGCCGCATGGTGCGCCGGCTCGAGCTCATGCAAGCCGCCCTGAACCGGGGCGAGCTACCCGATCTCTCGGAGGTCGACCGCGCCCTGGACGCGGAGTTCCTTGAGTGGGAGGTCAGGCTCCGCCTGGAGCGGGCGAGGATCGACACGGCGCTCGACATGCTGGAGCACACCATCAGTCCGGACGACGAGCGCGCCTTGCGCAGCCTCTTCCGCACGCTCGCGCTGAAGCTGCATCCTGATGTGAACCCCAAGCAGACTCCTAAGGCGGCCCAGCTCTGGCTGGCTATCCAGGACGCCTATGGCCGGGCCGACCTGGGCCGGATGAAGGCACTGGCGCTCCTGGCCGAAGGGCATGGGTTCCCGCCGCCTGCGCTGGACAGCCTGGAGGCGCTGCGCGCCCGCCGGTCGGAGCTGCAGGAGCAGGTCCGCGGCATCGTCACAAGGCTGGCCGAGATCAGGGAGACATGGCCCTTCACGCTGGCTGCGAAAATCGTGGATGCGGCCTGGGTTGAGGAGCAGCGCGCTGTGATCCGTGCGGCCATCGAGGCAGAGAAGGAGCGCCGTGTCGACTTGATGCTGGCGCTGGCAGGCATAGAGAGCGAGGCAGGATGTGGGCGGTGACCTGACGCTTGTCGGACCCGGGCACCTGGGCCTGGTGGTCGGGCCGGAGTGCGAGGGCGGGCTGGCGTTGCCCTACGGCCGCCGGGTGACGCTGCTGCGGTGCCGCGTGGCAGGTACCGGCTATGCCGATCTCGATGAAGAGGAGCCGAAGCTGCAGCCGGGGGAGTGCCTGGTTCTGCTGCGCGAGCCGTCGAACACGCATGATCCCCTGGCCATCCGGGTGCTCAGTTCCCGGCGCCGGAAGCTCGGCTACGTGCCGGCCGACCGCAACGAGGTGCTCGCCCGCCTGATGGACGCGGGTAAGCGCCTGACGGCCGCGCTTGTGAGCAAGGAATGGGACGGTGCGTGGCTCCACCTCGAGATGGAGATAGCCCTCGAAGAAGTCTGAGGAAGCGTGAGTCCGCGTGCCGAGGGTGCTCGGGCGGCGGCCGCCCGGTCGTCACCACCATCAACGCGGTCAACGACGTCAAGCCGCGGTCGTGCCGTTGCCCGTGCCGTAGATCATGGCGCCAGGCAGTCAGGCGCCTGCAGCACGAGGTTCCGGCGGATACGCACGGGGCGGGCCTCGCGTTGCTCAGGCGCGGCCGACCGGCTGGGCAACCGAGAAGCGTAAGAGCAAGACCCGCCCAAGACAGGGGCAGGAGCACGGAACCAGTTACACACACCAGTTGACACGACCCCCCCCGGCAGACGGCAGTTGACAAGCGCCGCGCATCGTGATACATTGTTAGCCAATGAACGAGCGATGCTGGCGTGCCGCCCGTCTGGATACGGGCGACAGCGAAAGGAGGCGGGTTGGTGTACGCTGGGCCTGAGATGGCCCGGTAGTGTGTTCGGTCTTTCTACCGTCGGGCCCAGGGCAAGAACCATGCGCCGGGGGCCGGGCGATTTCTACTAGGGAGGTCCCGATGCAACACCGTCCGAAGACGCGAGCGGGGTTCACGCTCATTGAGCTGCTTGTCGTGATCGCGATCATCGCGATTCTGGCCGCGATTCTCTTCCCTGTCTTCGCGCAGGCCCGAGAGAAGGCCCGTCAGTCCAGCTGCCTCAGCAACATGAAGCAGCTCGGGCTTGGTGTGCTGATGTACGTGCAGGACTACGACCAGCGCTCGCCGCACGGCTGGGCCGACGACTGCGGCTTCACCGTTCCCAGCGGCTGGCCCTACTGGCACTGGGGCTGCGGGCCCGAAGTCTCCTGGCGCTGGATGATCTCGCCCTACGTCAAGAACGGCGGGCTCTACACCTGCCCCACGTACGAGCAGCCGGATGAGCCCCTGTGGCGCTACATCCGCGACGAAGTCCAGGGCAAGATCCATCGCAGCTACGCCCTGAACTACAGCATGGCCCACTGGTGGTGCCCCGGCAACAAGATGGACAACTGCACCCGCCCGGCCAGCTCCATCCTGATCACCGAGAGCCGCGAGTGGAACGCTGACTGGGCCATGGGCATGGTCTCCGGCCGAGCATGGTTCGACGGCTCCAAGGGTATCATGACCACGCACAGCGGCACCAGCAACTTCACCTTCTACGATGGCCACGCAAAGGCCATGCGGCTGAAGGCGACGTTCGGCAACCTCAACTACTGCGAGACCTGCACACCGGCCGACGACCAGCTGTGGGCATGGTGGAACGGCGGCGATTGGGAGCACCCGAGCTGGCTCCGCAACCAGATCGCCAACATGGCGCCTGAATACCAGTAGGGAGTCTGAATGAACCAAGAGATCAGCCCGAAAGTCGCGGCCATCATCTTCGCGTGTCTCGCCGTAATCGTTGCGGGTATCGCGTGGAAGGTGTTCTTCGCCAAGGCCAAGAGCGTCAAGCCCGGCACGGTGAAGTCCGGCCTCATCAACAGCACAGGCTTCTCGTCCGGCGGGCCCATGGGGTCCGGTGGCAACCGGGGCTTCACGTCCGGTGGCGGGGCGCCTGCCGGAGCTCCCACGAGCTCCAGCGGCGGCATGATGGGTTCCGGCGGCTACGGCCGCTAGGATGGTCCCTCGGCGAGGCGCTGTCGGTCCGGCGGCGCCTCGCCTTCGTCGCGCCGCAACCGCGCACACCTGATGACGCATCGTGAGCGCGTCATCGCGTCCCTTGAGCGCCGCCCGACTGACCGCATCCCCATCGCCCTGGTCTGCTCGGGCATTAACGCCCCGGCCATGCGCGATCTGGAGCGCTACCTCGGCGCCGACCGTGGCGCCACGGTGCAGCAGTACCTCGAGCCCCTGATCGACATCCGCCACGTCGTCCCCGACTACACTGGACCGAACCCGGCGAGGGGCGCCGACATCTGGGGCGTCGAGCGGAGCCCCGTCAGCTACGGTAACGGCGCCTACGAGGAGATCGTCCGCCATCCCCTGGCTGACGTGCGCGACCCCGCCGAACTGGACCGCTACCCCTGGCCCACCACCGACTGGTTCGATTACGGCCGCTTCGCCAATGACCTTCGGGCGGCTCCAGAGGCGGACTATTGCCTCATGATCTCGGGCGGCAACCCGTTCGAGACGGCGTGGTACATGCTCGGCCTTGAGCGCGCCCTGGAGGGCCTGGCCTCCGAGCCGGACCTGGTGCAGGCGGTACTGGACCGGGTGACGGCCTTCTATGTCGAGCACACCGTGCGGCAATTGGAGGCCGCCGACGGTCTCGTGGACCTCGTCTTCACCGCCGACGACCTGGGAGGCCAGAGGGGCCTCCTGTTGTCGCCGCGGCTTTGGGAGAGGCATATCAGGCCCTGCCACGAGGCGCTCAACCGCACCATCCACGAGTTCGGCGCCCGCGTGATCTACCACTCCGACGGCGCCGTAGCCTCGATCGCCGAGCCCCTGGCCGACGCGGGCATCGACATCCTCCAGGCGCTGCAGTTCGACGCCGAGGGGATGGACCCCGCCGACCTGAAGCGCAGGCTGGGGAGCCGCATCGGGTTCGAGGGCGGTGTCAGCGTCCAGCGGACGCTACCCTTCGGCACGCCCGACGATGTGCGGCGTGAGGTCCGCGACCGGATAGCGGTCCTCGGCGCGGGCGGCGGCTACATCCTCGGGCCGTCGCACGCGATCCAGGCAGGCACGCCGCCTGAGAACGTTGTGGCGATGTTCGACGAGGCCGCGCGGCCGTTCGCCCCGGCCTGACCGGAGCCCTGCCGTTGTCGCGGTCCATTATGCAGTATAATCTGTAGGGTATCTGCCGCGGCGGCCACGCTCCCCTGCGGCGCTCCCCTCGTTCAATCCTCAAGACCTCAACGGTCTATCGACGCCGGTTGGCACCACGAACCCAGGCGGTCGGCTGCAACTGCCGGCCCCGCGCCGGCGCAAGGGAGTGCGTGCACGATGCAGGGCTACTGCCGTTGGCCGTCCGTTTGGCGCGATACCATCGCTTTCGTCTGTGATGACGACCTATGGCTGGCGCCACTCTCGGGCGGCGTCGCCCGCCGACTGACATCGGGCGCCGGACCGGTGTCCCATCCCCGCTTCTCGCCCGACGGCCGGCACATCGCCTTCACCGGCTGCTACGAGGGGCCCAGCGAGGTCTACCTCATGCCCGCCGACGGAGGGCATGCCACGCGTGTAACCTACCTCGGTTGCGCGAGCACGACCCTGGGCTGGACGCCGGACGGCTCCGGCATCCTCTTCAGCACGGACAGCGGCCGGCCCTTCGACGGCCAGGGCGTCCCGCACGTCATCGCGCCGGATGGCTCCGGCATGCGCGCCTGGCCTGTGGGACCCGCGGTGAGCCTCCATGTAGCCCCGGACGGCCGCTCGGTTATAGGGCGCTTCGGCGGCGATCCCGCACGCTGGAAGCGCTATCGCGGCGGCACTGCGGGACAGCTCTGGATCGAGCGGGCGGGCGACGGCGTCCTCAGCCGCCTGATCGACCTGCCGGGAAACCTGGCTCGGCCCATGTGGCTGGGAGGGCGCATCGTTTTCCTCTCCGACCACGAGGGGATCGGCAACCTCTACTCCTGCCTTGAGGACGGCTCGGACCTGCTCCGCCATACCGACCACGACGAGTACTACGCCCGCTACCCGGACACCGACGGCGAGACCGTCGTCTACCACGCGGGCGGCGACCTCTGGGCTCTTGACGCCGGCTCCGATGCTCCCCGACGCCTGGAGGTCTCCGTGGCCGCCGGCCGGGCGCAGAGGCAGCGTAAGTACGCCGCCGCCATGGAGCACCTGCAGGGCGTGGCGCTGCATCCGCAGGGCCACTCGCTGGCCCTTGTGGCTCGCGGCCAGGCCTTCGCCATGGGCGCCTGGGACGGACCGGTATGCGCCCTGTCCAGCGGTCCCGCGGTCGTTCCCGAGATGCCCGCGCGGGTGCGGATCAACCGGTGGCTCCACGGCGGCGACCGGCTTGTGCAGGTCGTCGATACGGGCAACGCCGATGTGCTGGAGGTCTGCTCCGCCGAGGGAGGCTCGCCCGAGCGCCTCGACATGGGCGACCTGGGCAGGGTCACGGCACTCCAACCGTCGCCGACCGCCGACGAACTGGTGCTGACCAACCACCGCAACGAGCTGCTCTTCATCGATCTAGCCGCTCGGTCGCTCAATCTTGTGGACCGCAGCGAACACAGGGCGATCGCCGGCGCCTGCTGGTCGCCCGATGGCGCCTGGGTAGCCTACGGATTCGCCACATCCCCGGCAACCACCGGCCTTCGCCTCTGGTCGCGCACCGAGGCCTCCATCCACCAGGCCACGGAGCCGCTCTTCAACGACCATTCGCCCAGCTTTGATCCGCAGGGCCGTTACCTCTACTTCATCTCGCAACGCGACGTGGTGCCCGTCTACGATAGCCTCCACTTCGACCTGGGCTTTCCGCGCTCGGAGCGGCCGCACCTGCTCGTGCTCTCCAACGAGGCGCGCTCTCCCTTCGCTCCGCTACCCGAGAAGTCGCCCGAGCCGTCGGCCGAGAAGGATGACAAGAAGGTCCCCAGGCCCGTTCGCATCGACCTTGAGGGCCTGCAGGATCGCGTCGTCGGCTTTCCGACGCCCGTGGGCCGGTACGGCCAGGTGGTCGGCACGGCCGGCAAGGCGCTCTTTACAGCCTTCGGTATCCAGAATGCCGTAGCCGACCCTGGGAACCCCGACCCGCCGCCGGCGCAGGGCAAGCTGGTCGCCTACGACTTCAAGTCGCAATCCGCCGATACGCTGATGGGCGGCGTCAAGTCCGTCGAACTGTGCGCCGACGGCTCCACGATGCTGACGGTCGGGGAGAAAAAGGTTCGCGTCGGCAAGGCCGGTGAGAAGCCCGACGAAAAGCACGCCTCCGCGGGCCCCGGCCGCCTCTCCGGCGTTGTGGACGCCAACCGCGTGCGCCTATCGATTGACCCGCCCCGCGAGTGGCGGCAGATGGCCAGGGAGGCGTGGCGGCTCCAGCGCGAATACTTCTGGTGCGCCGATATGTCGGGGATCGACTGGGACCAGGTCTGGGATCGTTACGCGCCGCTGGTGGATCGAATTTCCACGAGGTCCGAGCTGTCGGACCTCATCTGGGAGATGCAGGGCGAACTGGGCACGTCACACGCCTACGAGGGCGGCGGCGACTACCCGGCTCGGCCCCGGTACGGCCAGGGCTTCCTGGGCGCCGACCTGGCGTTCGACGCCGAGGCCGGCGGCTGGGTGGTGCGCTCCATCGTGCGCGGGGCCGCCGGCGAGCCCCATGCCTCCTCGCCGCTGCTGTCGCCGGGCGCGCGTGTCAGCGAGGGCGATGTGATCTCGGCCATCGACGGCGTCGCACTCACCGAGCGCTTCGGCCCCGGCCAGGCGCTGGTTAACAAGGCGGGCGCCGAGGTGGCCCTGGCCATCGCGTCGGGCGATGCCGCGCCGCGCACCGCCTGCGTTCGCGCCCTCAAGTCCGAGTTCCCCGCCCGCTACCGAGCCTGGGTCGAGGGCAATCGCCGGCGCGTCCGCGAGGCCGGCGGAGGCCGCTGCGGCTACCTCCACGTGCCCGATATGGGCGCCGAGGGCTACGCCGAGTTCCACAGGCTCTTCCTGGTGGAGGCCCACCGCGACGCGCTGGTGGTCGACGTCCGCAACAACCGGGGCGGCCATGTGTCGGGCCTTCTCCTCGAGAAGCTCGCCCGGCGCCGGCTGGGCTACGACATGACGCGCTGGGGTTCGCCGGAGCCCTATCCCGCCGACTCGCCGGCCGGGCCCATGGTGATGCTGACCAACCAGCACGCCGGCTCCGACGGCGACATTGTGAGCCATGCGTTCAAGCTCATGGGGCTTGGGCCGCTGATCGGTACGCGCACCTGGGGCGGCGTCATCGGCATCTGGCCGAGGAACCCGCTGGTCGACGGCTCGGTGACCACCCAGCCCGAGTTCTCGTTCTGGTTCAAGGACGTCGGCTGGGGCGTCGAGAACTACGGGACCGACCCCGACATCGTCGTTGATATCCTCCCGCATCAGGCGGCGGCCGGTGAGGACCCGCAGCTTGAGGCGGCGATCAGAGAAGCACTGCGGCTGTTGGAGGCGCAACCACCGTTGCGCGCCACGTTCGATGGGCGGCCACGGCTGGAGCTACCCATAGGCCTGCCGCCGCGTCCCGCCGGAGCAGGGAGGTAGGGTATGGGGCTTCTGGAACCGCTGCTTAGGACATCGCCCCTGACATTGGCGGCCGTGCTGGTGCTCTCCCCGGCTCTATTCGGCCTGGTCGTCTTCGGTGTGCGCACCAAGTGGTCGCGCAAGGGCGTCGTGACCGTGGCCGGCTGGGTACTGACCCTGGCGGCCGCTGCGGTCTTCGCCATCGCCTTCGTGGGCCGCGCCGCTCTCACAGCCACGCTTCCGGCCGATGCGGCGCCATGGTCGTTGCTGGTGGCCGGCGGCGACCTGGCCCTCCTGGCGGCGATCCTGGTCATCGCGGTCCGCTTCCGCTCGGTCAAGGTCCTGCTCGCCGCCCTGGTGCAGTTGGCGGTGGTCCTCTATGCCGAGTTCGCCGGGGGCCACGCGGCCGAGGCTGCCCCCGCGGTCTTCATTGACTGGCTCTCCGTGGTCATGGTGATGATCGTATCCGTCATCGGCAGCATCATCGTCGTCTACGGCCTGCCCTACATGAAGGAGCACGAGCGCCACCTTGGGATCGACGAGGCCGGCAGCCACAGGCCCGGCTTCTTCCTGACGATGCTGGTCTTCCTGGGCGCGATGAACGGCCTGGTGATCTTCGACGACCTACGCTGGGTCTTCTTCTTCTGGGAGGTCACGACGCTCTGCAGCTTCCTGCTGATCCGGCATGACGCCACTGAACTGGCCAACACCAATGCCCTCCGTGCTCTCTGGATGAACACCCTCGGCGGCGTCGGCTTCGCCGTGGCCATCGCCCTCTTCGGTGCGCACGCCCAGACCTACTCGGTGCAGGCGCTCCTGCGTAGCCCCATGGGTGCTGCGGCCTCCGTGCCGATCGTGGCGGCCCTGGCCTGCCTCATGTTCGCCGCGTTCACCAAGTCCGCCCAGATGCCCTTCCATTCGTGGCTGCTGGGAGCCATGGTAGCCCCCACGCCGGTGTCGGCCCTGCTCCACTCCAGCACCATGGTCAAGGCCGGCGTCTACCTGCTGATGCGCTTCGCCCCGGCGTTCCACGGGACCCAGCTCAGCAACGTGTTGGCCATCGCCGGCGGCTTCACCTTCGTGGCGACGGCGTTCCTGGCCATCGGGCAGACCAACGCCAAGAAGATCCTGGCCTACAGCACGATCAGCAACCTGGGCCTGATCATCGCCTGCACCGGCCTGAACCGGCCGCTGGCGCTGGCGGCGGCCGTCATGCTGCTCATCTTCCACGCGCTCTCCAAGGGCCTCCTCTTCATGGCCTGCGGCGTGGTGGAGCACGGTATCCACAGCCGCGATATCGAGGATATGCAGGGGCTGGTGAACCGGATGCCGCTGACGACGCTCATCATGGTCATCGGTATCCTCTCCATGCTGCTTCCGCCCTTCGGAGTTCTGATCGCCAAGCTGGCGGCCATCGAGGCTTCGGTCCACCTGCCCCTGGCGATGGGGATGCTGGTCATCGGCAGCACGCTGACGGTGGCCTTCTGGACCAAGTGGACCGGCCGCCTGCTTACATCGGAGCCCGGCGCGGTACACCCCAAGATCGAGCACCTCCACGTGATGTACTTCGTGCCGCTTGTGCTACTGACCGTCGGGGCCGTCGCCTTCAGCCTGGCCGTCTTCCCGCTGCTCACGGAGCTGGTCGAGCCGGCAGTTACCCAGTACTACGCGCTGGTGTCCGGCGCTGCGGGAGGAGTGGACCTCTCGTCCGACGTGCTCGCGGTCCCGTGGGGGCTGGTGTTCGGGTTCATGGCCATAGCAGTCGCAGTGCCCGCACTCCTGACGAGGACGCGGCCCGATGAGGAGGTAGGCGCCTATATGTGCGGCGAGCAGATCGAAACGCCGAACGGCAGCGGCTTCATCACCGCCGCCGAGCAGAGCTGCGCCCTGTCGATCCGGGGGCACTACTTCGAGCGGTACGTCGGCGAGGAGACGCATGCGCTCTGGATGACGGTCGTGGCCGCGTTGCTTCTCGCCGGCATGTTCGGCGCGGTGGCGATCCGATGATGGCCGAGTACCTGGCTGCGCTGGCCGCGGTGCTCGTGGCCCCGTTCATCGGCGGCGTGCTGATGGGGGTGGACCGGATCGTCTCCGCCCGCCTGCAGAGCCGCCAGGGCCCACCCCTCTTCCAGCCGTTCTACGACATCCTGAAGCTCTTCGCCAAGCGCCGCATGGCCGCCAACACCTTCCAGATGATCAGCGTGTCGGTCTACCTGGCGTCCATGGTCCTCAGCCTCGCACTCCTCGTCATGGGGCAGGACCTCCTGGTGCTGCTCTTCATCCTTGCGCTGGGCAACATCATGCTGATCCTGGGCGGGTTCAGTGTGAAGTCGCCCTATAGCCAGCTCGGTAGCCAACGCGAAGTGCTTGTGCTGCTCGCCTACGAGCCGCTGCTGGTCTGCATGGTTGTCGGCGCCTACATCATGACGGGCAGCTTTTCGGCCGCGAGCGTCTTCGGCCTGGACCGCCCGCTGGCGCTGAGCATGCCTGCGTTCGTCGTCACCCAGGCCCTGGTGATGGCGATGAAGCTCCACAAGTCGCCGTTTGACGTCTCCGCGTCGCACCACGCCCATCAGGAGCTGGTGAGGGGCCTCTACACCGAGTTTTCCGGTCCCCAGATGGCGGTTATCGAGCTGGCGCACCTCTACGAACTGGTGCTCCTGCTCGGGTTCATCGCCCTGTTCTGGCATACCAACCTGGCGGTCGGCATCGCGCTTGCGCTGGCCTGCCACGGCGCGGTGATCATTCTCGACAACATATCGGCCCGCATGACCACGCGATGGATGTTCGGCTTCACCTGGTCATTCGGACTGGCGCTGGCAGCCGCCAACTTGGCCGCGCTCTACGCGACCGGCCCGCTGCCCAGATAGGAGCGCTCGTTGGGTCTCATTGATATCGCTCGATCCAAGTCGCCATGGATCCTCCACTTCGACGCCGGGGCCTGCAACGGCTGTGACATCGAGTTGCTTGCCTGCCTGACCCCGGTCTACGATGTGGAGCGGTTCGGCATCATCAATATCGGCAACCCGAAGCACGCCGACGTGTTGCTGGTAACCGGCACCGTGAACAAGCGGAGCGCCCGCGTCCTGCGAAACCTGTATGACCAGATGCCGGAACCGAAGGCCGTCGTGGCGATCGGGGCTTGCGCCCTTTCCGGCGGCGTCTTCCACCAGTGCTACAACATCCTGGGCGGTGTCGACGCAGTGCTTCCCGTCGATGTCTACGTCCCCGGCTGCGCGCCGAAGCCCGAAGCCATCATTGAGGGCGTTGTCATGGCGCTGGGCAGGATGCAAGAGCGCGAGCAGGCCCGGAAGCGAGGCGCCGCATGACCGAGGCAGCCCGCCCGCCCGTCGCGGCCGTGTGCGATGTGGAGCCCACTCGCCCGGTAGTCGTGGCCGACCTCTGCGCCGCCGCCGAGGCCATGGCCGTCCGCAACCTCCGCTTCGTCACCGCCACCTGCCTCGACATGGGCGAGACATTCGACATCTACTATCACTTCGCCGATGGCGGAGTTAAGCTGGAGAACCTGCTGGTGACCATCCCGCGGGAGGCCGAGTTGCCCAGCATCACCGGAAGCTATCTGGGCGCCTTCCTCGTCGAGAACGAGATGAAGGAGCTCTTCGGCGTCAACGTCGTCGACATCGCCATCGACTACAACGGCCGCCTCTTCATGACGGAACTGGACCAGCCGCACCCCATGGCCAAGGTCCAGTCCGGCGCGGCGCCCGCCGTGGCAGGAGAGTAGCGGACCATGGCACAACGCACCGTTATCCCGTTCGGACCGCAGCACCCCGTCCTGCCGGAGCCCATCCAGCTGAAGCTGACGCTCAAGGACGAGATCGTCGAGGAGGCGCTCCCGCACATCGGCTACGTCCACCGCGGCGTCGAGAAGGCGGCCGAGAGGATGGATTACACGCAGAACGTCTTCCTCGTAGAGCGAATCTGCGGCATCTGCAGTTTCATCCACGCCCTCTGCTACTGCCAGGGCCTGGAGCGGCTCATGGGCCTCGAGGTCCCGCGCCGCGCCGCCTACCTCCGCGTCATCTGGAGCGAACTCCACCGCCTGCAGAGCCACCACCTCTGGCTGGGGCTCTACGCCGATGCTTTCGGGTTCGAGAGCCTCTTCATGGAGTTCTGGCGCTGCCGCGAGATGCTCATGGACATCTTCGAGAAGACGGCCGGCAGCCGCGTCATCATCTCGGCATGCTGCATCGGCGGCGTGCGGCGGGATATCTCGGACCAGCACCTGCAGGAGACACTGGACACCCTGGAGGCGCTGGAGGCCGCCTTCGACAAGTCGTCCGACGTGATGCTCAACGACTACACGGTGAAGAAGCGCACGGTCGGCAAGGGCGTCCTTCCAGCCGATAAGGCCATCCTGCTGGGCGCGGCAGGACCCGTCCTGCGCGCCAGCGGCGTGGAGCAGGACGCTCGCCAGACAGGCTTCGCCGCTTACGACGAGCTGCGCGTGGAGCCCGTGGTCGAGACCGCGGGCGACTGCTATGCCCGCGCCAAGGTGCGCATCCGTGAGTGCCGCCAGTCGCTGGACCTGGTTCGGCGCGCCATCGCGGGACTGCCCGACACCGACATCGCCGTGCGGCCCAAGGGCAGGCCCAATGGCCGCACGATCTCGCGCGTTGAGCAGCCCCGCGGCGAACTGCTCTACTTCCTGGCGGCCAACGGGACCCAGAAGCTGGACAGGCTCCGCGTGCGAACGCCCACCTTCGCCAACGTGGCTCCGCTGGTGCATATGCTGCCCGGCTGCGAGGTCGCCGACGTTCCCGTGATCGTGCTCTCCATCGACCCGTGCATCAGCTGCACGGAACGCTAGGAACCATCCCATGATGCTCAGCAGTGTCGTCCGCAACCTTTTCAGCAAGCCGGCTACCCGCCCCTTCCCGGTGTCGGCCCGTACGGCTCCCGACGGCTACAGGGGCGCGGTGGCGTTCGAGGAGGATGTGTGCATCTACTGCGGCGCCTGTGCCACGCGCTGCCCGGCCAACGCCATCTGCGTCGACCGTGTGGCCAAGAGCCTGGACTTCGACCCGTTCAAATGCGTGCAGTGCGGCGCATGCGCCGAGGCGTGCAAGAAGGGGTGCGTCCAGCTTCAGATCGACTACCAGCATCCCGTCACGGTACATGGCACGGTGACCTTCCACGGGGCGCCCAAGCCGACGGAGGCGCCCTGAGGGCCATCGCCGGTTGACGGTTGCCGCGCTGCCGTGTAGAATGCCCGTAACGCGGCTATCTTCCTGGAGGGGGTTGGCCCAGAGTGACCATTGCGGGTATCCGATGCATGGCGTGGGTCCGCGATATGGAGGCGGCGTTGCGCTTCTACCGCGACGTCGTGGGCCTGACGCTGGTTGCCGAGGAAGAGGAGTGGGCGGCGTTCGCCGAGGGCTTCGGCCTGATGTCCGGCGCCGACGGCCTCCCGGGCGACGACCTGCGCGTCAGCGCCCTGCAGGTCTGCTTCGTGGTCGACAGCGTGGACGAGTGGTACGACCGCCTGGTGGCGCGCGGAGTGCCCTTCATGGTCCTGCCTCGCGACCTGGGCGAGGGCAGGATGGCGGCGTTCAGGGATCCTGAGGGCCTGGTGGTCCAGATCATGCAGGCGGACCGGGAGGCGTGACAACGCCGGTTCGTCCGTGAGGTGGCAGCATCGAGGTTGTGACGCTCTCCGGCGTGCGCCGGCGGGCCGTATTCGCCGCAGTACCCCCGTGGGGAGGGGAAAGGCAGTGACAACCATCTACGGCATGTTCCAGGACACCGTGAGTCGGTTCGCCGACCGCCGCGCCCTGGCGTACAAGGTTCGTGGCACGTACAACCACGTCACGTACGGCGAGCTGAACGAGCGAATGCGCGACTTCCGCCGGGGTTTGGCGGCGCTGGGGGTCAGCCGGGGTGACCGCGTAGCGGTGCTCTCGTACAACCGCGTCGAGTGGGCCGTCACCGACCTGGCCGTCCACGGTATCGGCGCGGTGCTGGTGCCCATCTACCATACGTTGCCGCCGGTCCAGGTAGAGCACTACCTCCGCGACTCGGGTGCCGCCGTCATCGTGGTGGAGGACGCCAAGCAATACGCCAAGATCGCCGAGGTGCGGGACCGCATCCCGGCCCTGCGGCACGTGGCACTGATGAGCGGCGAGGCAGTGGAAGGTGTGCTCTCCTGGCAGGATGTGGTGGAGATGGGCCGCAAGTCAGGCATCGACGATGCCGACCTCGACACGGCTGCGGCCGCCATCGATCCCGCCGCCGTAGCCACCTTCATCTACACCTCGGGAACCACCGGAGCGCCCAAGGGCGCCATGCTGTCGCATACGGCGCTGCTCAACACCTGGAAGGCCGCGGTGCAGATCGTCCGGCTCGACGAGACCGATATCTTCCTCTCGTTCCTGCCCCTATGCCACGTGGTCGAGCGCGTGGCGGGCCACTACCTGCCGCTGGCTATCGGCGCCCAGATCTACTACTCCGACGGCCCGTTCGGCGTGGCCAACGAGATCGCCACCATCCGGCCCACGCTCTTCATCTGCGTGCCCCGGCTCTTCGAGGCCATCGAGGAAAAGGTGCGCGAGCATGGCGCCAAGCTGCCTCCGTTGCGGCGCAAGGTGTTCGATTGGGCCCTGAAGACCGGCGAGGAGTGCGCTGCCGTCCTGCGCGACGGAGGAGCCCTGAGCGCCACCCAGTCGGCCGCGCGGGCGCTGGCCGACAAGCTGGTCCTATCCAAGGTCCGCGAGAAGGTCACAGGCGGACGGGCTCGCTACTTCGTCTCCGGCGGAGCGCCGCTGGGCGTGGGTACCGCGTCGCTCTTCAGCGGCGTGGGTGTGCCCATGCTGGAGGGTTACGGGCTCACGGAGTCCCCGGTCCTCACGTTGAACCGGCCGGGCAAGGCGCGCCTGGGGACCGTCGGCACGCCGCTGCCGGGGATCGAGATCAGCATCGCCGCCGACGGCGAGGTGCTGGGCCGCGGCCCGTGCCTGATGGACGGGTACTACAACCAGCCCGAGGCCACTGCGGCCGCCATCGACGCGGATGGCTGGTTCCATACGGGCGACATCGGCGTCATCGACGAGCACGGCCACCTGCACATCACGGACCGGAAGAAGGACATCATCGTCCTGGCGAACGGCAAGAACGTGGCGCCGCAGCCCATCGAGGCGCGCATCAAGCGGAGCCCCTTCGTGTCGGAGGTGGTCCTCATCGGCGACCGCCAGAACGTCATCCACGCCCTGGTCGTGCCTACCTTCGACCGCGTGAAGATCTGGGCCGCCGAGCAGGGCCTCGCCGCCACGGAGCCGGCCGACCTGGCCCGGGCGCCCGAGGTGGTCAAGCTGATCAAGGGCGAGGTCGACCGTGTCTCGCAGGACCTGGCCGACTATGAGCGCATTCGCAAGATCGCCCTGATGGACCACTCCTTCACCATCGAGGGCGGCGAACTGACGCCCACCCTCAAGGTGAAGCGCAGCGTCGTGAGCCAGAAGTACGGGTCGCTCCTGGGGGGCGGCTGATCTCCCCACCGCCCGTGCCCGGCGCGAGACCGAAACGCGCCGGCCGGGCGCGCCGTAGTGTAGCCATCGCGCCGACATCCTCGGCGTCCGCCCGAATGGAGTGACGCGTCGCCCATGCCTATCGCCGCCACCGAAGGTCTCACGGTCCGCTACGGCGCTGCCGTGGCCGTGTCCGACCTGACGCTGGAGATTGCCTCGGGCTGCACGGGCATCCTGGGACCCAACGGCGCAGGCAAGACTACGCTGATCAAGACGCTCCTCGGCTTCATTCGCCCGTTCTCGGGCTCGGCCAGGGTGATGGACCTCGACGTCGCGACGCAGGAGCTGGAGATACGCGCCCGCGTCGGCCTCATGCCCGAGAGCGACTGCCACATCCCCGGCATGAACGCCGTCACCTTCGTCGCCTACGCCGGCGAGTTGGCGGGCATGCCCTCCCGGGCGGCCCTTCGCCGCGCACACGAGGTG
This sequence comes from uncultured Chthonomonas sp., assembly GCA_903885605.1. Classification (GTDB taxonomy): domain Bacteria; phylum Armatimonadota; class Chthonomonadetes; order Chthonomonadales; family CAJBBX01; genus CAJBBX01. The sequence continues at coordinate 32,061 of CAISJD010000105.1, forward strand.
CTGGAGTACTGCGGCCTGGGTGAGGCCCGGTACCGCAACATAGAGACCTACTCCACCGGCATGAAGCAGCGCATCAAGCTCGCACAGGCCCTGGTCCACGGCCCGGGCATCCTGATCCTCGATGAGCCGACCAACGGCCTCGATCCCGCCGGGCGCGAGGAGATGCTGGCCCTGGTTCGCGACATCTCGCATGACAAGGGCCTCTCCGTCCTGGTCTCGTCGCACCTGTTGCCCGATATTGAGCGGACATGCGATCAGGTGGTCCTGATGCAGAAGGGCCGCTTGGCCGCCCAGGGCTCCGTGGAGGATCTGCGCAAGACCGACGACCGCCTCTACGAAGTCGAGGTGCAGATGGCTGTCCTGGCCTTCGAGCAGGCCCTTGAGTGGCGGTCACTCAAGGTCGTGTCCCAGGTAGGCGCCCGCTACCGGATCGTGGCCCCGCCGGAGATGGCCGACGTGGCTCGTGTGGTGTTTGAGGCCGCCCGCGAGGCCGGAGCCCAGGTGCGCGGCATCATGCCCGCCCGCAGGAGCCTTGAGGAAGTCTTCATGGAGGCAGTAGATTGAGCGCCGACGTCACGGCCGCCCAGGCGGCTCCGGCAACCACGGGGCCTATCACCGACGTCAGCTACCGCGGCTACGACGGCCCGATCTGCACGCGCCGCTTTCGCTGGGCGCCCATCGCGCTGGCCCTGATGCGCGGCGCGCTCCGGAAGTGGTGGTTCTGGCTGGTGTTCCTGCTCTCGCTCGGCCCCTACTTCTTCTTCGCCTTCATGATGTACATCCAGGATCGCGTGGCCGGGCCCAACAACCCCATGGGAGGGATGCTGGTCTCGGCGGATCCCGCCACGCGTTTCCCCATGCTCTTCTTCACGGTGCTGGACGCGCACCTCCTGGGGCTCATGGTGCTGGGCCTGCTCGTCGGCGCCGCCAGCATCGCCGACGATAACAAGACCAACGCGTTGCTGGTCTATCTGTCGAAGCCGATCCGCAAGGCCGATTACGTGGCCGGGAAGTGGATGGGCGTCTTCGGCGTGGTCTTCATGGCGGCCGCCCTGCCTTCGCTGCTGCTCTACCTCTACTGTTTCTTCACTTATGTGGGCGTCGGCTTCCTGAAGAACGATCCCTGGCTGCTCTTCCAGTTGCTGGGCGCCTGCGCCGTGGCGGCGGCTGGGCTGGCCAGCATGATGGTGGGCATCAGCGCATGGTGCCGGTCGGCGCTGATTGCCGGCGCTGCACAGGCCGGGGCCTACGTCGGCTCCGGAGTGGTATCGGGCATCCTCTGGCTACTCCTCTACCATGGCGACCTCACGGTCAAGGGCTTCTGGCCGCCGGTGCTGCAGCATGCGTCCATCGGAGGCGTCATCAGCGCCGTCATGTGGCGCGTGCTGGACGCCACGGTGACGCAGACCACGATGCACCGCGGACGCGGGATTGAGCAGGTCACCCTTCAGCAGCCGGACCTGTGGCTGATGCTTGGGGCCTACGCGGCGCTGATCGTGGCCGGGATCGTCGCCGCGCGCATGCGCATTCGAGCCGTCGAGGTGGTGCGAGGGTGATCGAACTGGCGAGGGCGTCGCGCTGGTACGGCCAGGTGATCGGGATCAACGATATCACGTTCACGGTCGGCGCGGGCATCACGGCCCTTCTTGGACCCAACGGAGCGGGGAAGTCCACCGTGCTGAAGCTGGTGACGGGGCAATTGCGCCCTTCCTCCGGCTCCGTGTCGGTCTTCGGCAAGCGGCCGTTCGCCAATCCCGGCGTGCTGCGCCAGGTCGGCTACTGCCCCGAGGTCGAGAACTGCTACGAGGAAATGTCCGGCCGGGGGTTCATTGACCTGATGGACGTGCTGGCGGGGTTGCCTCCCAAGGGACGCGCCGACCGCGTGAACTCCTCCATGGAGCGCACCGGCATCCTCTACGCCGCCGAGCGCAAGGTGGGCGGCTATTCCAAGGGGATGCGCCAGCGCCTCAAGGTCTCACAGGCCATCCTGCACGATCCGGCGGTACTCATCTTGGACGAGCCCCTGAACGGCCTGGACCCGGTGGGGCGCCGAGAGATGTCGCTCCTCTTCCAGGGGCTCGCGGCAGAGGGCAAGTGCGTGGTGGTGAGCAGTCACATCCTCTACGAGGTGGAGCAGCTCACGCACAACATCCTCCTCATGCACCGCGGCCGCCTGCGCGCCCAGGGCGATATCTACGGTATCCGCTCGTTGATCGACCTGCACCCGCACCATGTCTTGATCCGATGCGACCGCCCGCGCGACCTGGCCCGCGGGCTGCTGGCCGAGAGCTACGTCATCAGCGCCAAGGTGGACGAAGCCGCCGGCGGCTCGGTGGAGATCGAGACCCGGGCGCCGGATGCGCTCTATCGTGCGCTGCCGGAGATCGTCATCGGCCTTGGCGTGGTGGTCGCCGGCTTCGAGTCGCCGGACAACAACCTGGAAGCCGTCTTCCGGTACCTCGTCAATGAGTGAGGGCGCATCGCCGACCGTGCGCCGCTCGTACCTGGGGAGCGCCCATGGCTGACCTGTATATCCTGCGCAACGCGCTCCTCGACCTGGCCAGGCCCGCCCGCCTGCTGGTCTGCGGCCTGCTGGTGCTCGCGCCCGCCGGAGTGGCCCTGCTCATCCGAGGGGTGGGACGGGGTAGCTTCGACGGCATAGCCACCTACGACACGCTGGCGGCGCTACTCGTCTTCGGCTTCGTGCTGGTCATCCTTTCGGTGGTCTTCGGAACGGGCGTCATCACTCGGGAGATCGAGCAGAAGACCATCGTCTACCTGCTGACACGTCCCATCGCCCGCTGGCGCATCCTGCTGATGAAGTACCTGGCGGCGGCGCTGGCCGTCACGGTGACCGTTGAGGTGTCAGTCCTCCTGCTGGCGGCGGCGACTACCGCGCCCAGGGAAGTCTCGGGCGCCGTCGAGGTCCGCGCGGTCTCGCTCCGAGACAGGGCCCAGTTCGTCAAGGCCCTGCAGTTCCCGCCCAACTCCGTCATGCAGCTGGTTCGCGACAACCTGTCGGAGCAGACGCTGCGAGATGTCGATGGGTGGGACTCCGGCGGCATCTTGCGTCGCGGCCTGGTGCGCGGCGTGCTGCGCGACGTGAACCGCCTCATCAATGGTCCGCTGATCTACACCGAGGCGACGTTCGGCAACGTCCAACTGCAGGACGACACGCGGCAGCTCATGTCCGCGAAGCCGCGTGGGGTTGCCCTGCGGCGGGCCAACCGCTGGCTTCTCGAGGACGGCTTGCCCGACTACCTTTACCGGAGCCGCACCACGGGCATGCGGCTGGGGCGTGACCTGCTGATCCTGCCCATCGGCGCGCTGGCCTACACGGCGCTCTTCCTGCTCCTGGCAGCGCTCATCCGGCGCGCCCTCATCGCCGGGTTGCTCTTCGCCTTCGGCTGGGAGAGCTGGGTGCCCATGACCAGCGGCAAGTTCCAGATGCTCTCCATCATGAGCTACCTCCGCACGCTGGCCCCGCATGCCAAGGTCGATGCCGCCTCGGTCGACCTGACGTTCCTGCTGCAGATGCTCACGCCCGAGGCCATCCCGGTGCGCGTGGCTTGGGGCGCCCTGATAGGCATCATCGTGGTGGGGCTGGGCACGGCGTTGCTGGTCTTCTCGCTGAAGGAGTACGTGCCGGGCGAGGGTGACGGGTGAGCGATCGGCCCATGGACCTTCGCGCCGGCGTTGTGAAGGAGTTGGCACAGACGCTCAAGGCCGAGCGCGAGGCGCTTGCCGCGCAGGTCCGGGCGGGAGCCGGCGGGCTGGCCACCGCCGCGTCGTACAGCGATCTGGTCGACTCGGTCATCCGGCGCATGCTCTCCATCGCCATGGAGCGCGCGGGCAGCTCGCGCACTCCGGAGACGCTGCCCATGGCCGTGGTCGCCACCGGCGGGTACGGGCGCCGCGAGGTCTGTCCCTACTCCGACGTGGACCTGACCTTCATTCCGCACCGCGACGGAGACCCTGACCTCGACGCGATCATCAAGGAGCTCTTCAGCCTGGTGATGCACGTCTTCATCGACGGCAACAAGGTCGAGGTGGGCTATGCCTACCGTCTGATGGACGACTGCGCCGCGCTGGACCACCAGACCACGTCGGGCCTGCTGGACGCCCGCCTCGTGGCCGGCAGCCAGAGGCTCTTCATCCAGTTCGAGGACGCCTTCTGGTCCTCGTTCAACGCCACCAGCTTCATCTTCGAGAAGCTCGAGGAGCGCCGGGCGCAGCACGTCTCGGAGGGCGGCACGCCCTGGACCGTGGAGCCCAACCTCAAGTCCGGCGTAGGCGGCCTCCGGGACCTGCACGCCGCCGTCTGGGTCTCCCAGGCCAGCCAGGCCCTGGAGGCCGCCCGCGCGCGCGGCGACAGGGCATGGGAGGTCCTCAGCCGCCAGGGCGGAATGCTGCGTGGTGAGGTGGAGGATATCCGCGCCGCCAAGGAGTTCCTCTTCTGCACGCGTAACGCCCTGCACGTCCTCGCCGGCCGCGAGCTCGACCAGCTCAACGTTGACCGCCAGGAGGACGTGGCCGCCATGCTCGGCTATGTCGAGGAGCCGGGCGAGGGCTCTATGCCGCCATTCCAGCGCTTTATGCGCGACCTCTACCGGCACATGTCGGCCGTACACCGGATCGGCTTGGACGTGGCGTCGCACGTCGAGCGCGGCAGGCTCGTCCTGGGAGTGGGGCTGGACTGCGTGGGAAGGGCCGTGACCCCTGCACAGGTGCTGCTCGGCGCTGTGGAGCCGGACTGGATGGTGATGGCCTTCGAGCTCGCGCAACGCTACGACCTGGGCTTCACCGCCGAACTGGACCGGGCCATCGTCGCCTCCGTCGCCGCCGACCCGGTCTGTGCGGCGCCTGCGGTTGCGGGAGAGGCGTTCACCCGGATGCTCGCCTCCGGCCGCCCCTGCTTCCGGGTCCTGCAGCACATGGCGGAGATCGGCCTCCTGGGCTGGCTCCTGCCCGAGTTCGGCGAGGTGATGGGCCTTGTGCCGTTCGACTCCGCGCATGACTTCACCGTGGGCCAACACTCGCTCTATGTCGTCCGCTTCGTTGATGAGCTTCTGGATAAGGGCGGACCCGACGCCCTGAGGGAACTGCGCCAGATATGCGCCGAGTTGCCGCACCGCGAGTGCCTCTACATGGCCGCCCTGCTGCATGACGTGGGCAAGATCGGCACCGACCGGCCCCACGCCGACAGCGGAGCCGACGCCGCCCGCCGCGTTTGCGCCCGGCTGGGCTGGTCCGAGGAGGCCGGGGAGACTGTGGCATTCCTCGTGCAGCACCACCTGCGCATGGCCGAACTGTCGGGCCTGCACGACCTGACGCTGGACAGCACGATCCAGCGCTTCGTTGACGTCGTGTCCGACGTCGATCGCCTCCAGATGCTCTACCTCCTCACCTACGCCGATACGCGAGCCGTCGGCGCGGGCGTCTGGACCGATGTCAAGGCCCGGTTCCTCCGAGACCTCTACCGGCGAGCCGACCAGGCCCTGGCCGGCGATCTGACGGACGACATGGACCCGGCCGGCCTCATCCGGGCGCGCAAGCATCTGGTCCGCGAGCTGGCGGTGGACAACCTGCCCGCACCCGAGGTGGAGGCTCACGTGGCCGGCCTGCCGGGTTCCTACATGCTCAACACCAGCTTCGAGGAGATCGCGCTCCACATCGGCCTGGCCCGGGGCGCACGCCGGGGCGCTCCCGGCGTTGCTTTCCACGATCCGCGCGGCGCGGGCTACACCGAGGTAACGGTCTGCGCGCTGGATGAGCCTCGGCCGGGCCTCCTCGCCAAGATCGCCGGGGCGCTCTACGCGGCCGATCTGGCGGTCCACAGCGCCCAGGTCTTCACCCGCGTGTCGGGCGACGAGCGTATTGCCTTTGATACCCTCTTCGTGGACTTCCGCGGCCGCCAACTGACGCCCGGCAAGCGGAAGGAGGTGTCGGACCACGTCACCGCCGTCCTCACCGGCGCCGTCGCTGTGGCGGACCTGGTCTCGCGCAAGCGGCGCAAGGCCCGTCCGTTTGTCGCCGATGAGACCGCCGTCCACCACATGCGCGGCGAGGGTTTTTCCCTGGTGCAGGTGGCGTCGCAGGACCTGCAGGCCACGCTCTACCGAGTGGCCGAGGCCCTGGCGGCGTTGGGGTGGGATATCCTGAGCGCCCGCGTTTCGGTGTTCAAGAACAAGGCCCGGGGTAACTTCTACGTCAAGGGCGCCCTGGGCCTAGATCCCGCGCAGGCGGCTGCCATGCTTCGGAAGGCCCTGCACGCCGGCGCCCACGGCCCTGCCGCGCCGGCAGAGGAGAGGTGAGCCCATGCTGGAACTGACCAGCCCCATCTGTGTCGCAGGACTGAGTTTCCGCAACCGGATCGTCATGCCGCCCATGGTGCGCATGTCGCCGCTGATGCCGCCCGAGGTGGTGGGCGTGGACGGCTCGGTGACCCCCGCAGTGGTGGAGCATTACCGGCTCCGCGCGGCCGCAGGCACAAGCCTCATCATAGTCGAGGCGACCTGCGTTGACCCGACCGGCCGCGCCTGGTGCAATGGCCTTAACCTCACCGACGACACCCACATCGAGGGCATGGCAAGGATCGCGGAGGCCATCAGCGCTGAGGGATGCGTGCCGGGCATCCAGCTCGTGCATGGCGGCCCGCAGTGCGACCCGGCGGCCTGCGGCGGCGTGACCTTCGGCCCGTCGCGGGTGGCTCCCAGCAAGTCCGCGCAGCGCCCGCGCGCCGTCACGCCGGACGAGATCGCCGCGATCACGGATCGCTTTACCGCAGCTGCGCGACGCTCCGTGGCGGCTGGGTACCGGCTCCTGGACGTGCATGGCGCGCACGGCTACCTGCTGGACAGCTTCCTCTCACCGGTCCGCAACACCCGCGACGATGAGTACGGCGGCACGCCCGAGAACCGCCGCCGGTTCATGTGCGACGTGGTGCGCCGCATGGCGATGGAGGCCGGCGACGCGGCGCTCACGGCCTGCCGGATCAGCCTCTTCAACAAGCTCGCCGATGGGTTCACGCCGGCCGACCTGCTCGACCTCGCAGCCGCGCTGGTCCAGTCGGGGGCGCAGGTGATCGACCTCAGCACCGACGGCGCGCTGAAGCCGTTGCCGGGCTCCGACCAGACGCTGGGACAGGCGTTGCGGGCGCATGTCCGGGCGCCGGTGATCCTCGCCGGAGAGCTTCAGGACCCGCAGAACGCCCAGGCAGCGCTGGCAGGTGGCCACGCCGACTTCGTGGCCGTAGGGCGCGGCATGCTCTGGGACGCCGCCTGGGCCTCGACGGCGGCCTCCTCGGTGACGCCGTCGCAGGACTGAGGGCCCCGGCCCCCGGCTAGCCCGGCTTCCGCAGTTAGGCCCCGAATCCGGTAGTCCGGTGATCTTAACTAGGCTACAGATGTCTGTGCGAAGTCTACACTACATCCTCGGTGATTCTCAGCTGCTCCGGCAGCCTCATTCGGAGGCGTTCGAGCAGCACATGCTGGTGTTTGGTGGGCTGTGCGATGCAGCGCCGACGAATGGCGGGGCCGGCGCTCGTGGGCATCACTACGTCTACCATGTGGATCTGGGCGATCTCGTCGAAGACCTTCCGGGGCTCGTCACCCAGGCCTGCGGCGTTGACCAGTTGCCCCAGCGTCTTCCACAGCACGAACGCGAGGAAGCAGACCAGGATGTGGGCCTGCACGCGCCTCTCGGTCTGGTGCCAGATCGGCCTCAGTCCGAGGTCGGTCTTGTGTAAACGGAACGCGGACTCCGCCTCGGTCAGTTGGATGTAGGCGCGCCAGAGGTCTTCGGCCGTCCAGTCCGTGACGTTGCTTCTCAGGACATAGCAGCCCTCGCTCAGTTCGGCCCACGCGCGCCACTCATCGACCTTCAGCCACGCCACACGCGCGCGGCCCGCATCGTCGGCGGTAACGTTGACATCGAACAGGCCGGCAGCCCTGCTGTTCGCCGAGAGCAGGCGACCCACGCTGCGGTTCACAGCATCGGGCTTGAGCCGCTTGGACGCGCAACGCGCACAGATGCGCTCCAGGCCCGCCTCGATCCGGGCCTCAAAGCGCGCGTGCATCGCGCACTCCTTCTCTCGACGGTCGGCACTCCGGCAGAGGATGAACACCTCGGAGCCGTCCGGTGTTGGGCAGAGCTTCACCTCAAGGCCTTCCCGGACCGTCTGCCAGTCGCCGCTCGCAAGCGCTTCCTCGTGCTGCTTGAGCCGGCTCCTCGGCGTACCGAGGATGTAACGACGGTCACCCGAACGCAGGAACTGCAGGTTCTTGTCCGACACCATGCCGCGATCCATCACCCAGATGCGGTTCGACTTCCCGTACCGCTCCTCAACCACCGGTACGATCTCCTGCACGGTGGTGACGTCCGACCGGTTCCCATCGAACACCTCGTATGCCAGCGGCATGCCGCATCGGCTCACCACCAGCGCGATGCATACCTGTTTGCAGTCGGGGCGATGGTCGCGAGAGTAGCCGCGCCTGGCCTGAGGATTTGCCTCGGCCTGACCTTCGAAGTACGTCGACGTCATGTCGTACAGCAGCAGATCGTAGTCCAGGGCGAACAGGTCGCCCATACGCTGCTTCAGAAACACCTCCAGCGAGCGCTTGTGCGGGAGCAGGGCGTCCAGCGCGCGGTACAGCCGGTCATCGTTCACACGCCGTTCGGGGACGCCCAGCAGGTCGGTAAGCGCCGTCCATTCGTACAGGTGCTCGGCGATGTGGAGTTCGCTTGACGGTTGGCAGAACCGGCAGAGAACGAGGATGAGGGACATGATCGACCAGGGCACCTCCTCGCGCCCGCCGGGGTGGACGGCTTCGAGGAACTCGACCAACTTCAGCTTGTGGACCAACTGCAGGCCGAGCCACCACCCTCCGAACTCGCGGCGCCTCTCCGCGCGCACATGGGCGGTATCCACAAGCGCCCACTCCGGCTCCAGGTCTTCCTCGAAGAGCTGGTACTGGAAGACCCCCGTCCGGTCCTCCGCGGCGGCTTTCAGCCCTTCACGTTGCCGGCGGGTCAACTCGCCCAGGTACGCGACCACGCGCTGCCGGGGACCGTTCGCGGTCCGGTAGCTCTCGACGAGTTGCCAGTACACATAGGCGTTGCCACGCCGGGTCCGCCGACACTTTCGCAGGTACATGCCGCCAGTATGGCCAATCCCCAGAGGCCGGCGTGTCTACACTACATCGCATTCCAGGCGTCGGCCACGCACGGCAACGGGCTCCGGCAAGGGCGCTCTGAGATCACTGCAAAATCGGGCGGCGATCAAACTGCGGAAGCGAGGCTAG